>JAHEDC010000277.1 GCA_024641425.1 Verrucomicrobiales bacterium
AAAAACAGCTCAATGCCCTCGATCCGGAAGGTCGCAAATCCGCGCAAGGTGCCTTTACACGCGAGCTCCAGACATTTCAGAAGGAATGGGAGACCGCCCTTGCTGCCAAGCAGAAGTGGCTCCCCATCAGCGCCTGGGACAAGAAATCCCTCACCCAAACCGCAGGCCTGATCGCAGCCGAAAAGGCACGACTGGAGAAGGTCGACACCACCGCCCTGGGTCGCGCCGCAGCCCTTTACGCCCTTTCCCTCGCCGCCCTCGCGGAAGGCAAATTCGAAGCGGCCGAACTTCAGATCGCGAAGGCCGGCACCGCGGGCGTCGATACGAAAACCGTCACCGAATTCCGCGCGAAGGCGGCGGCGGCGCAGAAGGCGGCCGATGCGGCAGCATTAACGACACCCGCTCCTCCCGAGACTGCGGACACGCCCCCAACGGATCAATCGGACACCGGCACCCCCTTTATCGAGCCGCCGATGGAAGAGAAAAAGGAAGACGCTCCCGCCGTCGCCGAAACGCCCGTCACCCCTCCCGTTCCCGAGACGGCTCCCGACAAGCCCAAGAAGCCCGCTCCCGCGAGATCCAGCTCCGAATCCGGGATGAAGGACACCGCCCACAATCTTTCCGGCCTCATCGAGGGCGACGAAGATGCCGATGAAAAAGCGAAGGCGCCTCCCGCCATCTCGTTCAAAACCATCCTCTTTATTCTCGTCGGAGTCATGACCGTTATTACGATCCTCGCCAAAGTCTTCTCTAAGCCCGCCCCCGAAGACTTCGAGGAAGCCGTCGCCGAGGATAAGGAGGACGCGCGCTAGCGGCTTCCCCACCGCCGTCTTCTTTTTCCATGAGCACCGGACGCAAAGCCCATATCCATCGCAAGACGGCCGAGACCGATATCACCATCGGGCTTGCGGTCGATGGCAGCGGCGCGTCCGTTATCAACACGCGCATTCCCTTCCTCGACCACATGCTTACCCTCTTCGCCCGGCATAGCCTGTGCGATCTGGAGGTGGACGCGGACGGCGACATTGAGGTCGATTACCACCACACGGTGGAGGACACCGGCATCGTTCTCGGACAGTGCTTCAAAGAGGCTCTCGGGGACAAAAGGGGCATTTACCGCTACGGATGGGCCATGCTCCCCATGGACGAGACCCTTGCCCGCGTCGTCGTCGACTTCTCGGGCCGTCCCTTCCTTGAACACCGCGTCCCGAACGGCGTCGAAAGCATCAAGGGTTTCTCGTTCCAACTCGTCGAGGAGTTCCTGCGCGGCTTCGCGAACAGCGCTGGCCTGAATCTCCACACGGAAATCCTTTACGGCCGCGACGCCCACCATATGGCCGAGGCCCTTTTCAAGGGCCTTGCCAAGGCCGTCGACATGGCCGTGCGCATCGATCCCCGTGTGCAGGGCGTTCCCAGCACCAAGGAAACGCTTTGAGTGCGGCGTATTGACAAAGCAACGCAAAGCGGGGACCTAGGTTGTCGTCCACCTCCCGGCGGGCGCCTCCCCGTCCCCACCTCTCCCGAAAAATACCCATGCCCATCGGTGTCATCGATTACGAAGCGGGAAACCTCCGCAGCGTCACCAACGCGCTCAATCTCCTCCGCGCCGAACCCAGGATCGTTCGCGAAGCCTCCCAACTCGAAGGCCTCGATGCCCTCATTTTTCCCGGCGTGGGAGCCTTCGGCGATTGCATGTACCACCTCCAGAAGCAGAGACTCGTCGAGCCGCTCCGCCAATGGCTGCTCGCCGACCGTCCCTATCTCGGCATCTGCCTCGGCTACCAGCTCCTTTTCGAGGGTTCGGAGGAATCCCCCGACACTCCAGGGCTGGGCGTTTTCAAGGGCCAGGTCGTCCGCTTCTCGGACGAAAACCGCCTGAAGATCCCCCATATGGGTTGGAACAACCTCAAAATCCTCCAGAAGGAAGACCCGCTCTGGGGAGGTCTTCCGAAGGCTCCCTTCGTTTACTTCGTCCACTCCTACTTCCCGCGCCCCGAAGACAAATCGATCGTAAGCGCCACCGCGGACTACGGCGAGCCTTTCGCCGCCAGCATCCGCAGCGGAAACATCGCCGCGACCCAGTTCCATCCGGAAAAGAGCCAGTCCGTCGGCCTGAACCTTCTCAGGAACTTCCTCCTTTCCGCCTGCCCCGCCGCCGTCGGTAGCCTCGCCTCGCCGGAACCGTGAGCACTCCCAAAGACGACGCCGCGTCCTCCGATCAGAGCTGGATCGATACCCTCGCGGACTTCCTTCACCGCGAGTCCGGGGTGGAGGCCATCCTTGTCGACCCCCAGCGGCACGCTGTCGCCCTGGCCACTCTGGGCAACGTCGACTCCGGCGCGCTCCAGGCCAAACTCGCAGCCATTCTGAAAAAGCTCGATGCCACCCACGTCGCGAGGGAAAAGGCCTCTGCCGGCACCCAGCGAGCGAGCCCCGGAGGGATCAGCGTCCGCCTTCTTCCCAATGAAACCCTCCTGGAGAAACCAAGTTGTCCGACCGCACCCCTCCTCTGGCGCTGGCGGGAGTTCGAATGGCCGGAGCCCGAGCGGTTGGAGCAGGAAAGCGGTGAGGAATGGCAGGCCCTCACCCTTCAGGCCACCATCTGCGGGGTCGCCCTCATCATCGCGTGGCTCCTTTCCCGCAAAGCCGAGGCTCCCTCACCGATCGCGATCGGCATCTTCGCCGTCTCCATCATCGCGGGTGCCTGGGACGCCGCGAAGGACACCTTCGAAAAACTCCGCAAGGCCCAGGTCGACATCCACTTCCTCATGCTCGCCGTCGCCGCCGGAGCCGCCTCGATCGGCGCCTGGTCCGAGGGCGCCCTCCTCCTCTTCCTCTTCTCCGCGAGCGGTGCGATGGAGCACTACGCCCTCCACCGAACCCACCGCGAGATCAACGCCCTCACCAAGGCCACCCCGAAGACCGCCACCGTCATCCTCGACAACGGCGAGAACGAGGAACGCGAGGTCGCGGACATCGTGCCCGGAGACCTGCTTCTCGTCCGCCCCGACCAGGCCTTCGCCGTCGACGGCGAGATCGTAGAGGGCGAAACCGCGGCCGACGAATCGAATCTCACCGGTGAAGCCACTCCGGTGCCAAAGCCCCACGGAGCCACCGTCTATTCCGGCACCCTCAATCTCTGGGGCGTGGCCAAGGTGCGCGTTACCAAACCGGCCGCCGACAGCTCGCTGCAGAAAATCATCAACCTCATCCAGAGCGCCCAACACCTCCGCGCTCCCAGCCAACGCTTCACCGACCGCTTCGGCACCCCTTACACTTACGGTATTCTTGCCCTCACCACCGCCATGTTCTTCTTCTGGTGGCTCTTCTTCAAGATTCCGCCCTTCCACAACACCCCCGAATTGAATTCCGCCTTTTACCGCGCGATGACGCTCCTTGTCGTCGCCAGTCCCTGCGCCCTCGTCCTTTCCATTCCCTCCGCCATCCTCGCCGCCATTGCCTGGGGCGCACGCAAGGGCATCCTTTTTCGGGGAGGCGCCGCCATCGAGAAACTCGCCGACATCGATACGGTCGCCCTCGATAAGACCGGGACCCTCACCACCGGAGAACTCGCCGTCGATGCCATCGAAAGCTTCCCCCCCGGTCGCGAAAAGGATGTGGCCGTGCTCGCCTACACCCTCGAGCGCAACTCGAACCACCCCATCGCCCGTGCCATCACCGAGCACGGGAAAAAGGAAGATCTCACGCCCCGCGAACTCTCCGGCTTCCAGTCGCTCACCGGCAAGGGCCTCCGTGGCCAGGTCGATAAGAAAGTCACCTACCTCGGACGCCGTGAACTCCTCGATCAGTCCGGCACCCTCGGCGACTGGCTCCACAAGGTGCGGGAGCCCCCCCTCGACCGTTCCGAGGTCTGGATCGTCCATGAGGATCTCATCGGTCGCATCCTCCTTCGCGACAAGATCCGGATCGAAAGCCGCGATGTCCTCGCCGAACTCGCGCGCCGTAATATCCGCACCCTCATGCTCACCGGGGACCGCCGCGGAGCGGCCGAATCCGTTGCCACCGAACTCGGCGTCGCCGAAGTCCGCGCCGGCCTTCACCCCGAGGACAAGGTCGCCGCCATCGAGGAACTTACCAAGGCCGGGCACAAGGTCGCGATGGTCGGTGATGGCGTGAACGACGCTCCCTCCCTCGCCGCCGCTCACGTCTCCGTCGCCATGGGCGGGCGCGGCTCCGATGCCGCGCTGGAGCAATCCGACGTCATCCTCATGCGCGATCGCATCGAGAAACTCCTTACCGCCCTCCGCATCAGCACGGCGGCGCGGGCCATCATTCGACAGAACCTCGCCCTTTCCCTCGGCACCATCCTCGTCATGGCCACCCTCGCCCTCCTCGGAAAGACTCACCTCACCGTGGGCGTCATCGCCCACGAGGGCAGCACCGTCCTCGTCTGTCTCAACAGCCTGCGGCTTCTGTTCATGAAGGAATCGCCCCCCCCCTCGGCTCCGGCCGCGTGAATCCGCACCGGCCAACGGGCGCCACCGTCATCGGCGATCCCCTTCACCGTCGGGAGATCCTGAAATGGGAGGAATTCCGCAAGCACCACGCTTTCAACGGCTTCCGCATGCGCATCGCGCGATGCCCAGGAATGACCGCGGATCGGATGGTTTTCCATTGCCAAAGCCCCGCCACTGTCCCACGATCACCGCTCTTTCGAACGCCTCACTACTATTCATGAAATACGACCCCATCGATCCCTCCCTTTTCGTCGAGAACCGCAAGCGACTCGCCGCGCTGATGAAGCCCAATTCCATCGCGATCATCCAGTCGAACGACATCATGCCGACCAACGCGGACGGGGAGATGCCCTTCAGGCAGAATAGCGACATGCTTTACCTCGCGGGCGCGGATCAGGAGCAAAGTGTGCTCGTCCTTTATCCGGACGCCCGCGAGGAGAAATTCCGCGAAATGCTCTTTCTCCGCGAGACTTCCGATCTCATCGCGATCTGGGAGGGCGAGAAACTGACCAAGGAACGCGCGACCGAGGTCACCGGCATTCAGAAGATCCATTGGCTCGATCAGTTCGAGCAAAACTTGCGCACCCTCATTCTCCAGGCCGATCACGTTTACCTGAACCTGAATGAACACGCGCGCGCGGCGGCGGTGGTGGAGACGCGGGAGCGGCGTTTCATCGCGGATTGCCAGGCGCGCTTCCCCCTCCACCGCTACGAGCGCCTCGCCCCGCTCGTCCACCAGCTGCGCGCGGTGAAATCGCCGATCGAGATCAACCTTGTGCAGAAAGCCTGCGACATCACGGAAGCCGGGTTCCGTCGCGTCCTCTCCTTCCTCAAGCCTGGCGTCGGCGAGTGGGAAGTCGAGGCCGAGTTCGCCCACGAATTCCTGCGCAACCGCTCGAAAGGCTTTGCCTACCAGCCGATCATCGCGACCGGCCGGAACGCCTGCGTCCTCCACTACTACCAGAACCACAGCGTGTGCCACGACGGGGACCTGCTCCTGCTCGATGTGGGAGCCGAATATGGAAACTACAATGCCGACATGACCCGCACGGTGCCGGTGAACGGGAAGTTCACCGAACGGCAGCGCGCGGTCTACAACGCCGTCCTCCGCGTCCTCCGTGGCGCGAACGCCCTTCTCCGCCCCGGCGTCATCATCAAGGACTACCAGGATGACGTCGGCAAGCTCATGGAGGCGGAACTCCTCGACCTCGGCCTCATCACGAAGGATGACATCGAGAAGCAGGATCCGGAAACGCCGGCCTTCAAGAAATACTTCATGCATGGAACCTCCCACCATCTCGGCCTTGACGTCCACGATGTGGGCGCGACCTACCGCCCCGTCGAGGAAGGCATGGTCTACACCATCGAGCCCGGCATCTACATCCCGGACGAGAACCTTGGCATCCGCCTTGAGGACGACATCCTCGTCGGCAAGGACGCGAACACGAATCTCATGGGGCATATCCCCATCGAGGTCGACGAGATCGAGGCCCTGATGGCGGCGGGGAAATGAATCGCCGCCATCGGAGGGAACGCGAACGATTCGACTCGAAAAACTCACAAGCCCTCACAGGTTAGTGCGAACACATGTCCCCCCCTTTTCTCGAAGCCGGGTGATCGTCGCTTCTACCCGAAGTTCCATCTTGATAAACAACGTTCCAGCCTGAAAACTCCGTCATGAAGAATCCCGCTCCTCTCCTACCCCTCGCCACGCTCTGCCTCAGCCCCCTCTCTCTTTTCGCCGAGTCCACCGGCTCGCCTTTCTACGGCGACGCTCCCGATGAAACGCACCCGTGGGCCGTGCACGACTGGAATCGTCCGCAGCCGCCGTTGGTGACGCCCGGCACTCCCAGCACCAAGTCGGAAGCGGGAAAGCCTCCGTCGGATGCCGTCGTTCTCTTCGATGGGAAAGACCTCTCCGGCTGGGAAGCCGACAAGTCTCCCGCTGAACCCACGAAATGGATCGTGAAGGACGGTGCCATGGAGTGTGTTCCAGGCTCGGGATACATTCGAACGAAGGCCCAGTTCGCCGATTGTCAGCTCCATGTCGAATGGGCCGCGCCCGCGAACGTCCAGGGCGAGAGCCAGGGCCGCGGCAACAGCGGCGTTTTCGTGATGGGAGCCTTCGAGGTTCAGGTCCTCGACAATTTCAACAACCCCACCTACTCCGATGGCTTCGCTGCCTCCGTCTACGGAATTATGCCACCACTCGCCAATGCGCTCCGTCCTCCCGGCGAATTCCAAGTCTATGACATTGTTTTCCGCCGCCCCGTTTACAAGGACGGCAAGGAAATCGATCACGGCTATGTCACCGTCTTCTGCAATGGCGTACTCGTGCAGGATCACACCAAACTTGAAGGCGGCGGCGGCCACATGCGGCGCTCGAAATCGGGCCCGTTTCCCGAGCAAGGCCCGCTGAAGCTCCAGGATCACGGCAATCCCGTGCGTTATCGTAATATCTGGTACCGTCCGCTTCCGCCCCGCATCTCCGAGGGCAACACCGATGGCCAACTCAGCCCCGAGGCCACGATGGCCAAGCGGAAGGAAATCGCCGCGTCGATCCGCGCGGACGCCGCGAAAAAAGCCGATCCGAACAACACGCGTCCGGAAATGATGCGACTCCTCGAATCCCTCGCCTACGAATCCGATGCCGCCGCGATGGAGAAAGCGTCGAAGATGGCCGCCGAGTATACCGCAGCCATCCTCAAGACTCCCGCCGCCCAGATGGAATCGAAGAAAGGCGAAGTCATGCAGACGAAACAGGCCTTCGACTATCTCGTTCGCTTTAACGCGCTTCCCGGGGATTTCGCTCCGAAGGCAGCGCTCGACAAGCTCGTGCGGGAGCAAGAGTGGGACAAGAAATGAAACGCGGGATCGGGTAACGGGAAAGCGATCCGCCGCGCCCGCTTACCCCGACCGTGAATGATTCCAGGACTTAAACCTTCGACACCTTCTCGCGCTCCCGACGGAGCAGGGCGTCGTAGGTGGCATATTTGTAAAGATCGCCCAGAGTCGGAAAATTAAAGCAGGCCCGATTGAAGAGATCCGCCCCGTCTCCAGCCAGCAACGCCATAAGTCCGATATGGACAACTTCCGTCGCCTGCTCTCCGAGAACATGCGCGCCGAGCAAACGCATGTCCCCGCGGTCAAAAAGCAGTTTGAGGAAACCCACGTCGTCTCCGATGATCTGGCCCCGGGCATTATCGGCGTAATTGGCGCGACCGACGACATAGTCGGCCCCGCGGGCCTTCAGCATTTCCTCGGTCTCGCCGACCATGCTCGCCTCGGGAATGGTGTAGATGCCGCTCGGGAGAATGGGCGAGAGATCCGGTTTCGCGAGGAACCCGAAGGCGTCGCACATCGCGACGCGAGCCTGCTCCATGCTCGTGGACGCGAGGGCGGGCGCGCCGATGACATCCCCAGCCGCATAAATGTGCGGAACATCGCTTTGGTAGCGGTGATCAACCGGAATAAGACCACGGTTGCCGGGGGTGATTCCGGCGGCGGCCAGATTGAGAGTCCCGGTGTTGCTCGAACGTCCGGCGCAAACAAGGAGCCCATCGCATTTCAATACCGTGCCGGAAGTCAAGGTGACCCACACCTCGCCAGGATGGGTGAGATCCGAGTGCGTCGCGCGTTCCTTCCAGTGGAACCGCACGCCGTTGCACTCCATGGCCATGACGAGTTCGCGTGAGAGATCTCCGTCGAGGAACGGCAGCAACGTGTCACGCCCGTCGATCAGGTGCACCTCGGTTCCCATGGCGGCGAAGGTGCAGGCGTACTCGCTCCCGATCACACCGGCCCCGACGATGGCCAGGCATTTCGGGAGGGCCTTGAGATGGAGCAATTCGTCGGAATCGTGCACCCGATCATCCTCGAACTCGAACTCCGGCGGACGCCAGGGGGCGGATCCCGTGGCGATCAGGATCGTCTCCCCATAGAGTCGTACCTCTTCCCCCTCCGTCCCGTTCACGAGGAGCGTATGGGGATCCTCAAAGGCGGCCTCACCGTTGAATCGGGTCACATGAAACTCGCGCAATTGCGCCTCCATGCGCCGCCTCTCGGTCGAGGTGACCCGTGTCTCATGCCGCATGAAATCGCCAATGGTCGCTTCCCGCCGCAACGAAAGGTCCACTCCGAAAAGGCGC
>JAHEDC010000278.1 GCA_024641425.1 Verrucomicrobiales bacterium
GTCAATTCCATCGGACACCCGATCGGCCCGGGCAACGACGGTTATTACGCTCAAATCGACCTGGGCCTCGAAGTCATGATTGACCGGATCGAGATCACAGGGCGCCTCGGTAGCGACTGCTGCAACGACCGCTTGCAGAATTGCACGTTGAAATTCTTCGCCGCGGACGGGGTGACGGAAGTGCATTCGATGTTTCACGCGGGAATCCCAAAGGCAACCGAGTCCATCAGTATCCCCGCGAACCCGCTCGCCCAATTCGCGAGGGTGATCAATGATAGCCAAGCGGCCTACGGTCCGCAAATTGGTGAACTGGGTGTCTTCGGAACCATTCCCGAGCCCTCCTGTCTCCTTCTCGGCGGATTCCTGCGCCGTCGACGGTAAGATCGCGGGGAGGACGGGGGAAATTTCCGGGGGGATGCCGAGCGTCTGTGATTTCCGCCATTGCGCGAGCGCTGGCGCTTCGGATTAGAAATAGCGGCCCGCCGGGACGATCGGGCGGGGGCGGCAGATGCGGTTCACGCAGTCTTTCCAACTTTCGTGGTTGGTCAGGATCTCGATCTCGACGCGGAGGAAGTAAATGGGAACATCCGTGGCGCGGATGGTGGGGAAACGAACGAAGTCCTTCTCCGTGGTGACGATCATGTCGACGTCCCGGTTGATGCAACGGTTGATGAAGGCGCTGATTTCTCGGCGGGTGTAGCGGTGGTGGTCGGTGTAGCGGCGGGTCAACTCGATGTTGGCCCCGAGTTTGCCGAGACCGTCCTCGAAGCTCTCGGGAACGGCGATGCCGCTGATGGTGCCGATGTATTTCCCCTTGAGTTCGGAAAGCGGGAGTTGTTCGCCAGTGATGATGTTCTGAAGATAGAGCGGATGATGCGCGCACTCGATGATCTCGGCGGTGCGGTTGTATTTCCGGATGCGGGTGACAAGGTCGTCGTTGGGCTCGCCATTGCACTTCGTGATGAAGATGTAGCTGGCCCGACGGATGTTCTTCGGAGGTTCTCGCAGGGTGCCGCGGGGGAGGATGTGCTCGTTGCCGAAGGGGGAGTAGCGGTCGACGAGGACGATGTCGAGCCGGTGTTTCAAGCGGAGATATTGGAGACCGTCGTCGAGGAGAAGGGTGTCGGCCTGGAACTTGTCGATGGCGTAGAGGCCGCCCTTCACGCGATCCTTGTCGACGACAATAGCGACCCCGGAGAGGTTTTTCGCCAGCATATAGGGTTCGTCGCCGGCCATGTGGGAATCGAGGAATACCTCCTGGCCGTCGGTGACGACGCGGGGAGGGGCGAAGTGGGTCACGCCCGTGAGCTTGTTCTTAAGGCGGCGGAGAAGCGGCGGGCGCTTGCTCTTGTAGCCGCGGGAGAGGATGGCGACCTTGCGCCCGCCCTCGTGGAGCGCTCGGGCGAATTTCTCGACGACCGGCGTTTTGCCCGTGCCTCCGACGGTGAGGTTGCCGATGCTGATGACGAGACATCCGAGGTTGCGTTCGCGCATCACGCGGTTGCGGAAGAGGGAAAGCCGGAGGGCGACGAGGCCGCGGTAGATGATGGAAAGCCCGAGGAGGAAGACGCGCAGCAGGCTGGCTTTGAGGCCCTTCCGACGGTCGAGGATGACGTCGATCGCGAACTGTTCGAGCTCCTCGAGGCGTTCCTTCATTTCAGGGGGCGACGCGACAGGCGCCTTCGTTGCAGGCGGTGGCGACAACGATGCGGGCGCCTTCGCGGTCGGATTCCGGGAGCGCGGCGAGCATGGCAGCGCCGATCGCGTCTGTCTTGTCGGAATCGAGAGTGACGCAGGACATGGTGGAGCCGGATCCGCTGAGGAACCCGCCGAGGGCACCGGCGGCGACGCCGGCGGCGAGAACGCCTTCGAGTGGTGGAATGAGTCCGAGGCGGTATTTCTGGTGGAGGTAGTCGGTGAGTGTGCCGCGCAGTTTCCCGTAGTCGCCGGTCGCGAAAGCGGCGGTGACCATGCAGGCGTTGGCCATATTCTGCGCGGCTTCGCGGTGGGGCACGGATTCGGGGAGGGCCTTGCGGGCCTCGGAAGTGGCGACCTCGAAGGGAGGGATGAGGAGAACGAATTTCAAGCTCTCGTCGACGGGGAAACGGAAGAGGCCGCCCTGGGGATTGCTGACGACGAAGCCGCCATAGGTGCCGGGGCCGGCATTGTCGGGATGGCCTTCAAGGCGCGCGCAGAGTTCGAAGCGGTCGTGGTCGTCGAGCGGCTCTCCGGCGAAGAGGTTGAGGGCGGTGATGAGCCCGAGACGAAGGGTAACGCTGCTGCCGAGGCCGCGGGTTTGGGGGATCTCGCCCTCGATGCTCCAGGAAAAGGGAAAGGGCTCGATACCGCTCGCTTCGAAGAAGTTCCGTGCCGTTTTCACGATCATCGGATGCGGCGGTTCCACCGGTTCGCCGTCGGTACGAGGCGTGACGGTAACGCGGTTGTAGAGGGCAAGACCGACGCCCATGCAGTCGTAGCCGGGACCGACATTGCCGGAGCTGGCGGGAACGCGGATGGTGATGCTGGAATCCTGTGCGGGCATGGAAGAAGGGGATAAGCCGGGGCGTCCGGGAAGGGCAAAGCTATAGCACAGCTTTGGAAAATGCCATCGCGGGAAAATGGGGGTGGTTGATTGGTGGATTGGGTGATTGGAGGATTCGGGGGGACGTTTTTCCGCTTAGGACGCGAAGGGGGACTGGCAGGAAGACATTTTGGCAGGAAGATGAGGACTCGTTGATTAGGAGACCCTATTGGTCGTCGAGGGCCAGTTTTTGCCTATCTGGCAGGAGGTTTCCTAGAAGGGTTGCGTGGGGGGGCGATTGCCTTTAAGGGAAGGGAACATGAACCGACTTGATAAACGCATGATCGACGCGCTCCGGCCCGTGAGCTTTTTTCCTGGGATTGCCCCGCATGCTTCGGGTTCGGTGCTGGTGAGCTTTGGAAATACGCGGGTGATTTGCAGTTGCCTCGTCGAGACGGGAGTGCCGAATTGGATGAAGGCACAGCGGGTGGCCGGTGGTTGGCTGACGGCGGAATACGCGATGCTGCCGTATTCGACTTTGGACCGGAAGGCGCGGGATATCTCACGCGGCAGACTGGACGGACGAAGTTCGGAGATCCAGCGGCTGATAGGGCGCTCGTTGCGGGCGGTGATCGACTTGAAGAGGCTGGACGGAAAGACGGTGTGGCTTGATTGCGATGTGCTGCAGGCGGATGGCGGGACGCGCACCGCGTCGATCACCGGGGCCTGCGTGGCGGCGGCGATCGCCTTCAACGGGATGATCGCGCGCGGGGAATTGAAGGAGTCGCCGATGCGCAAGCTCGTGGCCGCGATCAGCGCCGGCGTTTACAAGGACGAGGCGATCCTTGACCTGAACTATATCGAGGACCGGGACGCGCGGGTCGATGCGAACATCGTGATGACCGAGGATCTGGACTTCGTGGAAATGCAGGCCTCGGGCGAAGAGGGGACGTTCACCGAGACCGAGATGAACGCGATGCTGGGCCTCGCGAAGAAAGGGATTTCCGAACTGGCGGCGCTACAACATGAAGCGATCAAGGCCGCCGAGGGCGAGGTGGATGCCGACCAGGTGAAGGGCCTGGCCGACTTCTTCAATACTCGCGCCTGAGCATGTGATCGGCGATGGCGCGGAGGGCGTCGGCTTTCGGGCCGATGGCTTGGAGCGCGCCGGTGGCCTTCTTTGTAAGGCGCACCGCTTCCCGGCGGGAGGCGTCGAGACCGATGATGGCGGGGTAGGTCGATTTCTCGGTGGCCTCGTCCTTGCCCGCGCTCTTGCCGAGTTTTTCGGAAGTCTGGGTGACGTCGAGGATGTCGTCGATGACCTGGAAGGCGAGACCGAGGGATTCGCCGAAGGTGGTGAGGGCGGCGAGCTGGGCGGGCGTCGCGTTCGCGGCCATGGCTCCGAAGCGGATGGAAGTCGTGAGGAGAGCGGAGGTCTTGTTGCGATGAATGTCGTTGAGTTGCGCGCGATTCAACGTCGCGCCCTCTCCTTCAAGGTCGAGGACCTTCCCGGCGATGAGTTTCCGGCTACCGGAGGTGACGGCGAGCTCGCGGACGAAATCGACCGGGCTATAGCGGCGCGTTTTCGGGGCCTCGACCAGAATCTCGAAGGCGAGCGAAAGGAGGGCGTCGCCCGCGAGAACGGCCAGACCTTCGCCGAAGACCTTGTGGCAGGTGGGCTGGCCGCGGCGGAAATCGTCGTCGTCCATGCACGGGAGGTCGTCGTGGATAAGCGAGTAGGTGTGGACGCACTCGACCGCGCAGGCGGGCGCGAGGGCCGCTTCGGAAATTCCGCCGCAGGCCTCGGCGGCGGCGAGGGTGAGGATGGGTCGCAATCGTTTGCCGCCGGCGAACATGCTGTGGCGCATGGCCTTGTGGATGGTCGCTGGTTTCGCTCCCGCCTTGGGAAGAAAACGATGGAGGGTGGCGTCGACGGTTTTTCGGCGCGCTTCCAGATAGGCCTTGAGGTTTTCCATGGCCCTCTAGTCGATGAAGAGTTCGGCGATTTGCACCGCATTGAGCGCCGCGCCCTTGCGCACCTGGTCGCCAACGACCCAGAAGCTGAGCGCGTTCTCGAGCACGACATCACGGCGGATGCGGCCGACGAGGCAGTCGTCCCTGTTCGTGGTGTCCAGTGGGGTCGGGTAAACGAGGTTCGCGGGATCATCGACGACCTGGACCCCGGGGGCGGCATTGATGACCTCACGGGCGCGGGCGACGTCGGGCTCGCGCTCGAACTGCGCGGTGACGGCGACGGAATGCGAACGATAGACGGGGACGCGCACGCAGGTCACCGAGGCCCGGAAGCCGGGGTGGTGCAGGATCTTCGCGCCTTCGAACTGCATCTTCATCTCCTCCTTGGTGTAACCGTTGTCGGTGAAGACATCGATCTGCGGGATGACATTGAAGGCGATCTGGCGGGAGTAAACCTTGGCCTCGATTGGTTCGCCACGCGTGATGGCGCCGACCTGCGTCTCCAATTCGATGATGCCCTGCGCCCCACTCCCGGAAACGGCCTGGTAGCTGGAGGCGATGACGTGGCGGACGCCGAATTCGCGGTGGAGCGGGTTCAGTCCCATCAGGGTGACGATGGTCGTGCAGTTCGGGTTCGCGATGATTCCCTTGTGCGCGAGGGCATCGTCGGGGTTGATCTCCGGCACGACCAGCGGTACGTCGCCGTCCATGCGGAAGGCCGAGGAATTGTCGATGACGACGGCTCCGGCCTCGACGGCGTATTTGGCGAAATCCTTCGAGATGCCCGAACCCGCGCTGAAGAGGGCGATGTCCACGCCCTTGAACGACTCTGGTGTCAGTTCGCGCACCTTCGCTTCACCGCCGTTGAAGGGGAGTGATTTCCCGGCGGAACGGGCGGAGGCGAGGGGCGAGAGGTCACGGACGGGAAAACCCCGCTGCTCCAGGCACTGGAGCATTTCGAGGCCCACCGCTCCGGTGGCGCCCGCGACGGCGACGTGAAAGGACTTGCTCATTATTCTAACGGAATCAGGGAGGGTTCTGGTGGTTCAAGGCGAGCGTTGAGTGTAGCTTCCGGCGAGAATTATGCAATCCGACACGCGCAGAATCGAAGTCAGCGTCACCGAACAGCGCCTCCGTCTCCTGGAGGGCGAGGAGGAAGTGGCGTCGTTTCCGGTCTCGACCTCGAAGTTCGGGCTCGGCACGGAGGAAGGGAGCAATCACACGCCGCTGGGACGATTCCTCATCCAGCAGAAGATCGGTGAGGGGGCCGAACCGGGAACGATTTTCAAGAGCCGGGAGGTGGTCGGCCAGTGGAAGCCGGGCGACATCGTGGATGAGGATCTAGTGCTTTCCCGGATTCTCTGGCTCCACGGCCTGGAGCCGGAGAACGCGAATACGCGGGAGCGGTATATTTATATTCACGGGACGAACGAGGAGGAGAAAATCGGGCAGGCGGCCAGCCATGGCTGCATCCGGATGCGGAACGCGGACGTGATCGCGCTTTACGAGATGGTTGACGAGTTTACGGAAATTACGGTCACGGCTTAAAGTTTCAGCTTGCCAAAGCATTTGCATCGGGCGAGGCCTACGCTATCATTGCGCTCGGTTTTGGCCGAGGGGATCGCGCGAGCGCGCGGCCTTCCTGGAGCCAACGCCGGTGCAAAACCAAACAGAACCAACAGAGACCCGTATGAAATTCGTTAAAATGATGCTTCTCGCAGCCGCTCTCATCGGCTTTGCCTCCTGCGCTTCCAAGAAGCAGGAAATGCAGTCGATGCCTGACTACGGCACCTCGACCAGCGGCAAATAAGCCCTACGCGCCCCATGCGCGCCGGGGAATTTACCGACCATTTTCAGGTCGCGAATTCCCGACATAAAGCAGTGGACGGAAACTCCGGCCACTGCTTTTTTCGTGTAGGCGGATCAGGGTTGCACGGAATCGCTCACGACCGCCAGGCTCGCCGAAATCCGTGCAAAGGCGGGTCAGTGCCTATTTCAGGCGACCTGACGCCCAATGGGGAGGAATACTTCCGTGACCGGACGTCAAGGCGGAGGCCGCTGCAAATTTGGGCCCTCGGCGTTTTGATCGATGGAATAAGCCCGCCAGCCAATTGGGGAATGCGGCGGACGGGGCTGCGCTGGAAAATGCGGATTGATCCCTCCGCTTGCTGATGCAGAGTGGGATCCTGATGTCCCTTGGCAAATCGATCGTCCTGCTTCTCGTCGCGCTCCTTGTGGGAACGACACTGCTTGTCGGGGGAGTGGCCTGGTTCACGACCCGTTCGTCGATCAAGACCCTCCGGCACAGTTTGCTGGCCCAGATCGACGGGCGCGTGCAGACGCGGATGCAGGACTACTTCGACCAAGCCGAGCCGGCCCTCGCCTTCATGGAGCGGGAGGTTTTCTGCCGTCCGGGTGTGCTCGCCGATGACTGGGAGGCGGCGGCGGTGACGCTCCTGCATTACCTCGAATCCCAAAAGAATCTGGTGTGGATCTATTACGGAGATGAGGCAAAAGGCGATCTCCTTGGTGCGCTCAGAAACCGGGAGGGGCTCCGCCAGGTCAGCCGGATTTCGGATCGGAACGGGCGGGTGGCCGAGGTCTTCGAGCTTGGCGAGGACGGTCGCTTGCATCCGGCGACCGCATTGGAAGGAAGTGACGAGCCCTACGATGCCCGAACGCGTCCCTGGTACCGCGCGGCGAAGGAAGCCAGCGGAGTCACGTGGACGCCACCTTACGAATTCCTGAGCAGGGAACTGGTAGGGATCACGGCCGCCGTGCCGCGGCACGATGCCACGGGCGCGCTTCAGGGGGTCTTCGGAGCGGATATCAGTCTCGACAATCTCGCAAGTTTCCTCGACCAGTTCGAGATCGGTGAGAGCGGAGCGGCCTTCCTCGTTCTGGAGGACGGCACGTTCGTCGTCCCGGAGATGGCGAGAAAGAAGCCGAACATTCCGATCCTGCGGAATGCCCTCTCCAGCCAGGCCGTGGAGGGGCTACCCGGCTTGAAATCGATGCAGCCTCTGGAGCATTATTTTAGTGCCGACGGGGTCGATTACATGGCCCTGGTGCAGCCGCTCGCACTTCCAGGCGGCACGCGCTACTTCGCGGGAGTCGTCGTCCCGGAGTCGGACTATCTTGGTGTCGTGACCCGGAATGCCTGGCTCACTCTCGGGGCCGCGATCCTCATCGTCGGTATCGCGATTTCGCTCGGAAGCTGGGAGGCGCGTCGGGTTACAGAACCCCTCGCCGCGATCAGCGAGGAACTCGAAAGCATCGGCAACCTCCGTTTCCGCGAGGAAGGCCTCTACCTCCGCTCCAACATCCGCGAGGTCGCCCTCTTCTCCGACTCCGTCGGCAAGATGAAGGTCAGCCTCCGCGCCTTCTCCAAATACGTCCCCCGCGACCTCGTTCGGCTGCTACTCTCCCGGGGCGACGAGGCCAAACTGGGAGGCAGCCTGCGCAAGATCACCGTCGTCTTCACCGACCTCGCCGGCTTCACAGGGATGAGCGAGTCCCTCTCCGCCGACGAGGCCTTCACCGAGCTGAGCAGCTTCCTCGAAATCGTCGCCGAGACCCAGCAGCGCCACGGCGGCATCACGAGCAACTTCACCGGCGACGGCACCCTCGCCCTCTTCAACGCCCCCGAGGCCCTCGAAAGCCACGAGGAAAAGGCCTGCCTCGCCGCCCTCGACTGCGTGGTTGCCATGGAGGCCCTCAACGCCACCCGCGAGTCCGCCGGCAAGGCCCCCTTCCGCGCCCGTATCGGCATCAACACCTCCGAAGTCCTCCTCGGCAACCTCGGCACCCACGAGCGCTTCTCCTACACCGCCATCGGCGACGGCGTGAATCTCGCGAGCCGGATCGAGGGCTTGGGCAAACTCTACGGGACGACAATTCTCGCCGGAGAGGACTGCCGAAAGAAATGCGGCGACGCCATCGAGTGGCGTCGCATCGACCGCATCGCCGTCGTGGGCCGCGCCGGTGCCGTCGACATCTTCGAGCCCCTCGGGAGGAAAGCCGACGTCCCCGCCGGCATCCTCGCCGCCCGCGACACCTACGAGGCCGCCCTCGCCGACTACCTCGCCGGCCGCTTCG
>JAHEDC010000279.1 GCA_024641425.1 Verrucomicrobiales bacterium
CCACCGACGCCCAAATCTACGCCATCATCCCCGCCCGCTGGGCCTCGACCCGCTTCCCCGGCAAGCCTCTCCACGAGATCGCCGGCAAGCCGCTCCTCCAGCATGTATGGGAGAAATGCCGAGCCGTCCCTGCGCTGGCCGGCACTATTATCGCCACCGATGACAGCCGTATCGCCGACGCCGCCCGCGCCTTCGGGGCCGAGGTCGCCATGACCCGCGACGACCACCCGAGCGGCACCGATCGCATCGCCGAGGCCGTCGGCGCCTTCCCGGAAGCGACCCACGTGATCAACGTCCAGGGCGACGAGCCCATGATCGACCCCGGTCTTATCGGCGAACTGGCCCGCACCCTCGCCGCCCAACCGGGCATTTCGATGATCACTGCGGCGAATACGATTTCCGGCGGAGATGATTTACAAGACCCGAATGTTGTGAAAGTGGTGTTGAGCCAAAGCGGCGAAGCTCTCTATTTCTCGCGCAGCGTGATCCCATACCGACGCAACCCGGTGCCGGATCTACCTTACTTCCGGCACAAAGGCATCTACGGATACACGAGGGAATTCCTCCTTCAGTTTGTCCGTTGGGCACCCTCGCCCCTCGAACTGGCCGAAGGCCTCGAACAGCTCCGCGCTCTCGACAACGGCACGCGCATTCATGTTCTCCTCACCGATGACGCCTCCATCGGCGTCGACGTTCCTGCCCAGGCCGACGCCGTCGCACGGATCCTCTCTTCCTCCTCCTCAACACACTCCGCTACCTTGCCATGAAATATATCTTCGTTACCGGCGGCGTCGTCAGTTCCCTCGGAAAGGGACTCGCCGCCGCCTCCCTCGGGACACTGCTTGAGCGCCGCGGCCTCAAGGTCATCATCCAGAAATTCGACCCCTACCTCAATGTCGACCCCGGCACGATGAGCCCGTTCCAGCACGGCGAAGTCTATGTCCTGGACGACGGCGCGGAAACGGACCTCGATCTCGGCCATTACGAGCGCTTCACCTCCAGCGTCCTCTCCCAACTCAACAACCTCACCAGCGGCCAGGTCTACGAATCGGTTATCCGCAAGGAACGTCGCGGGGACTACCTCGGCAAGACCGTCCAGGTCATTCCCCACGTCACGGACCAGATCAAGGAACGCATTTACCAGGTCGCGGACCAAATGGGAGGAGACATCATCATCACGGAGATCGGTGGCACCGTCGGGGACATCGAGGGCCTCCCTTTCCTCGAAGCCATGCGCCAGTTCCGCAATGAGGTGGGGCGCGAGAACGTGCTCTTCATCCACGTCACCCTCGTCCCCTACATCAAGGCCGCACAGGAACTCAAGACCAAGCCCACCCAGCAGAGCATCGCCCGCCTCCGCGAGATCGGTCTCCAGCCCCAGATTGTCCTTTGCCGCACGGAGCGCCCGCTTGAATACGACGTCCGGGAGAAAATCTCGATGTTCTGCAACGTCCCGGTCAACGCCGTCATGGAATGCCGCGACGTCGACCACACCATCTACGAACTTCCGCTTATCCTCCACAAGGAAGGTTTCGACCGCATCGCGTGCGAAGCCCTGGGGCTCGAAACGCACGAGCCGGACATGACCGAATGGAGCCAGTTCGTCGACCATGTCATCAATCCTTCCCAGGAGGTGAACATCGCTGTCGTCGGGAAGTATATCGAAATGCAGGACGCTTACAAGAGCGTCTACGAGGCTCTCACCCACGCCGGCGCTTCCTATGATTGCCGCGTCCGGTGCCAGCGCATCGACGCCGAGGACATTGAGGCCTTCGGCGCCGCCAAGATGCTTTCCGGGGTTGACGGGCTCCTCATTCCCGGCGGATTCGGCGAAAGGGGCATCGAGGGCAAGGTCGCCGCCGCGCGCTACGCCCGCGAGAACCAGATCCCCTATTTTGGCCTCTGTCTGGGCATGCAGATCGCCACCATCGAATACGCCCGGAACGTCTGCGGCCTCGAGGGCGCCAACAGTACCGAATTCGACAAGAATTCCCCTCATCCGGTCGTCTGCCTTCTCGAAGAACAGAAAGACGTCACAGAAAAGGGCCACTCCATGCGCCTCGGCACCTGGGTTTGCGACCTCAAGCCGGGTTCCAACGCCTACCGCCTCTACAAGAGTGCCACCATCAGCGAGCGTCATCGGCACCGCTTCGAGTTCAACGAGCATTACCGCAAGCGCCTGGAGGAAGGGGGACTCGTCATCGCCGGAACCTCACCCGACGGCTCCCTCGTCGAGATCGTCGAGATTGCCGACCACCCCTTCTACGTCGCCGTTCAGTTTCACCCAGAATTTCTCTCGAAGCCGAATGCTCCCCATCCCCTCTTCGCCGGATTCATCGGTGCTGCGCTCGCGGCAGCCAGCAATCCTACCGACGCCGAACTCGCATCGGTAGGATAGCCGTCCTTCCGATCGAAATCCGTTCCTCCCCGCGCGATTCCTTCAGGGAAGAAAACACGAATCCATTCTAAGGCGCGGCGGCGAGCGGGGCCGCCCCCATTTGTATCGCCTCGGCGTATACAGCTTCCAAATTCTCGATCTGCCCTTCGTGGCCGAATTTCTCACGAACAGAAGCGGCCGCATTGCGGGAAAGACGCGCCAGGAGTTCCGGATCGGCTAGCAGGCGCAGCAGGGAGTCCGCGAGCTTTTCCACGTCCCGTTCCGGAACCAAAAGGCCGTCGTACCCATCGGTGACGGCCTCGGGGATGCCTCCATGAAGGGTCGCAACGACGGGGAGCCCGGCGGCCATCGCCTCCAGCATCGAGTTGGGAACGCCTTCCTGGTCGTTTTCCTCGGTGAGTTGGCTCGGGTGGATGAAGGCATGGGCGCGGGCATATTCCCCGCGAAGTCCGGCCTGGTCGAGCCAGCCGGTGAGCTTCACGTTTTCCCCAAGGCCCCGCTCGCGGATGGCGGTCTCGATTTCCTCCTTCATCGGGCCGGTACCGATGAGGACATACCGGAGCTTCGGATAGACGCTGAGAACGGCGGGCAAGGCATCGAGGACCGTGAGGATGCCCTTCTTCGCGATAAGGCGGCAGGCCTGGACGATCCGCCACGCGCCGTCGGCGGGCGGCTGGCGCTCGGCAAAAGCGATGTCGTCGAGCGGAATCGGCGTGCGGTTGAGCCGCAGCTTTTCTTCGGGACAACCGAGTTCACGCAGGCGGTCGAGAAGCGAATGGCTGCGCGCCATGACGCGTTCGGCCTCGTTGAAGGCGACCTTCAGGGTGTCGGCGTAAAGCGGCTCGTCGAGGAATTTCACGACATCGACGCCATGGAAGGAAATGACGAAAGGAACGCGGGTGGCCATGAGCATCCAGATATATTTCACCGCCTTGTGGCCATAATAGACGTGGATGAGGGCAGGTAGACGCTCGGCGACCAACTCGGGGAGATTATAGGGATGGTAGCAGGCGACTTCCTTCGTGATCGGGCGGGGTGGCGGCCATTGCTTCACGACGTGCTTGTACCAGAACCTCAGGATGAAGTTCCCGCGCGGACGCGGTCGATCGCGTTTCGTCATCCGGATGATGTCCGGAAAGGGAAACATCTCGAGGTTTTCCAACTGCTCGGCGAGCACGACCGTGCGATGGCGCTTCAGGCCGGCGATCTGCCGGTAGAGGCTCTGCATTTCCTTCTTCAGGTAGGTGCCGCAGAGGCTGATGACGAGCGGGCGCGCGTCCTCGCCGGAGTTTGGAGCTTCGGTGGATTCGGGCATCGGCTAGCTCTTTCCACGAACCTCGAGAAGTTCGCGATAGACGTTCTCCAGCCGTCGGATCTGCGCGCCCTGTTCGAAGTTCTCCCGCATCGCGGCGGCGGCGGCGGCCCCCATTTTTTCCCAACGTCCAACCTCGATGGTAAGCTGCACGAGGTGTTCGTGGAGGGCATCGACATCCCGTTCGGGCGAAAGAAGACCGGTCGCGCCGTGCTCGACCGCCTCGGGAATCCCCCCGTGCAGGGTGGCGACGACGGGCAGGCCGGTGGCCATCGCTTCGAGCATGGAATTCGGGATGCCTTCCTGGTTCTGGTCCGCGGTGACGTGGCTGGGATGGAGAAAGACATGGGCGTCGTGATAGAGCGCGCAGAGGCCTGCCTCATCAAGGAAGCCGGTGAAGGTCACCTTCTCCTCGGCGAGACCGAGTTCGGACGTGTAGGCCTTCAATTCGGCAAGCAATGGGCCCTCGCCGGCGATGGTGAAGCGGGCGGCGGGATAGAAGGAGGCGAAGCGGGCGAAGGCTTCGAGCGCGACACGGAGGCCCTTTTTCTCGATCAGCCGGCAGGCCTGGACAAAGTGCCAGGCGCCGTCGGCCGGCCGGGCACGTTCGATGGCCGGGAAGTTGGCGAGCGGAATCCCCGTGCGGTTGAGGCGGAATTTCTCAGGGGGACAGCCGAGTTCGATGAGGCGATCCATGAGCGAGAACGAGCGGCCCATGACGAGCGGTACCGTTTGGAGCAACTCGCGGAGACGGTCGATGTAGCCGGGGGAATCCTCGCGGGGCTGCACGTCCATCCCGTGGAACGAAACGACAACCGGTTTGGGCCACCGTTGGATGAACGGCAGGAGGTGCACGCCGGTATGTCCGAAATACACGTGCATGAGGTCGGCGTGGCGGCGCTCGAGGAGGCGGTTGAGCACGCCGTATTCGCCACGATAGACGATGGGCGGCTCGTGCTTGACATGCTTCAACCAGAAGCGCCGGATGAAATTGCTTCGCACACCGGGGGCTAGTTCCACATCGTCAAAAGGGAATTTCTCCTCGCATTTCCTTTCCCGCGTGACCACGAAGGTTCCGAAATCCTTCAAGCCCGTCACTTGACGGTAGATATGGAGCATCTCGGGCTTGAGGAAGGTCGTGCAGTAACTGGCGACGGTCGGCATGGGCGGAAATGGAAAGATCCGCGCCCGGAGGGGCCGCGAATCCGAGGAGTATTCGGCCATCCGTGTCGATCCGTCAACCCCGCGGAGGCGAGGGGCGGATGTTCCCTAACCTGGCGCAGCAATGGTGAGGCGTCCCCCCGCCACCCGCACTTCGACCGCCACCTTGTCTCCCACTCCCCGTTTCCACAGGGGCGCATTTCCGTCCCTTTCAAAACCAGCGGCGGAAATCTCCGGTTCGCCGTCGAGTTCCCTCCCCTCGATCTTCAGCGCAAGTGCTTCCGGCACCCTCAAGAGCACATCGCCCTTCCCTGTCGCGATCTTCCACCGGGTTCCCGGTTTGGCTCCGCTCAGGTCGATCACGAGATCTCCCCGCCCGACCTCGATCTCCACCACCGGCGCGTCGGCGGGCACTTCAAGCTGAAACGGCTGCTCCCAGCCAATGAACCACGCCCGCATTCGTTGCTTGAACTCAATCACGGGGGGCGATTCCTCGGTTTTGACCCGCAACGTGTCGATGATTTGGGTGCCGGGCAGACCGAAGCCCTCCACGTCGGCAGTGAAAAGAAAGCCGCCACCATCGTCTCCAACTCGAATAACCCCGTCGCCTTTCATAAGCGTAACCGAAATGCGCGCTCCCGGCACCGGCGACTCGGGGGACTGGCGCTTCTCGTCGTGATTCGGAAAGCTCACCGCGAGGATGCTCACCACCACCACGCCGACGCCAATCCAGAGCAAACGCCATTTCGAGACTTCCCCTCGCGGTGTCTCGAGGAACAGGTTCCGGTGCATCCTCATGCCGTAGAAAAGCCCCGCGCTCGTGAAATAGCACACACCCGCCGACCAAAGAACATCGCTGGCGAAGTGCCCGCCCTGCACGATTCGCGCGAGTCCGAGCGCGAGTCCGAGAAGCAGGGTGCCGACGAGCGTTCCCCACCACCACCCCCATCCCCATCGACGGGTCAGGAACCACGCTCCAAAAAAGTAGAACCCCATCGACGCGTGCCCGCTCGGGAACGATTTTCCGGGGCTCGACGCATCGTATTCCCAAACCTGTTCGTAACGATCCTTCCCGCCGAATTCCTCGACATTCCGTGGTCGTGGCCGTCCCCAGCCCTCCTTGAGCACCGCGTTCACGAGAAAGCCCGGTCCAATGATCGCGACGAGGATGAGGTAGAGAGCAATCTTCCGCAGTCGCCTCAACGTGTGATAGTGTAAACCCGCCAATAAAAGCAGGACCGAGATTCCGGTCACGTAGATCGCGGGCATGAGCGCCCGCTTGTAGAGGAATTGGAAAAAGGCCGAATCGCCAAGGAACCAACCCTTTTCCACCGTGTGAAAACGCCCGCTGATGGCGAGGTCGAGATCCGTGAAATGGAACACGGCCGTCAGGATACCGAGAATCGCCGCCGGAATAAGGAAATCAGCCCACAGCGGAACGCGCATCCTCCGGGCCTCCTCGGCCGCGATCCTTTCCGCGTCGGAGTTGCTCATCCCTCGAAGGCCACTCCCGACGCGGCATAACCCGGCAAACGCTTGCGCAACTCCACGATACACCCGTCCGCGCCCTCGCCGTGATGCACGGATTCAAAAACCTCGTGGATGACAAAACGACCGCGTCCTCCGACTTGCTCGTAAGACGGACACGATGGCGGGGAGGCGTCGTCGGGGCCCCGACTGCCCTGATGGTGGAAGCGAAGGAGCAGATTGAACCCGCTTGTTTCGATCTGCCCCTCGCAGACAAGATGCCCCGGGCTCCCTTCGTAAGCGTGCCGGTAGACATTGGTGAATATCTCATCGCAGCCGAGGACAATGAGCCCCGCCGTGGTATCATCGAAGCCCGCGTGAAGTGCCCAGTGATTGATGAAGTTCCGCGCCGCCGCCATCGTATCCGGCGCGCAGTCGAATTCCATGCGAGGCTCGGGATAGTGCCGCGTCGCCTGCGCCACCAGCGCCGTGGCGTCATCCTGGTAGGTGCCATGATCCGCGAAGGCGCACCAGGCATCCTTCAGCACGCCCAGCATCCGTTCGGTCGGTTTCCGCGCCATCCGTTCAAGCACCTTGGGAAATTCCACATCCTCGAAATACTCCCCCTCCCAATTCCTCGTCTCCGGAATTCCATCGGAATAAACGAACCACGAGGGGGCGACAGCCGCCGGAAATGTCGTGCACGAAAATCGTAGACCCGGAGCAATACCCAGCGGCGGATTCGGCGGACAGGGCATGTTCTCCCACTCCAGCGAGCCTTTCCGCAGGAACTTCGGCGCGCACGATCCGGCCGTCACCGCCCGCACCCGTCGCGCCGCCCGGTCGACGTGGACGAAGGTGCCCGCAATGAAGCGACCGCGCGTCATCACCTTGCAGAGCTGGTCGTTAAGGCGCCCGACCCATTCCCCGAGGCCCATCGTCGGACAAAGGCTCGCCTTCGCCGCGATCATCGTTGTCCCCCTTGCCATGTCCAGGGCGGCCGGGATTCCTTTCCCCGTCACGTCGCCGATTCCGGTCAACACGCTGCCATCCTCGAGTTCGTGGCAGAAATAGAAGTCACCTCCGACGTTCCGCGCCGGTTCATAGAAGGCCTCGATCACCATGTCGCCAAAGTCTTCCCTTTCCCGCGCGAGGAATGAGTCCTGGATCTCCTCCGCAAGCTGGAATTCCCGCCGCAGTTCCGCCTCGCGAATCGCCGACTCATGCGATTCAATACGGATCAACGTCACCGAAATCAGGCTCGCGAAAATCTCCAGGATTTCCTGATCCTCGATACCGAAAACCGGACGCCCGATCGGATTGATTGCCTGCACCACCCCGAGGCTCCGCTCGCCGTCCGCCAGCGCCACGCTCAGCATCGTCCGTGTCACCACTCCCGTCTTCGATGCCGAGGGTCGGAAATGGCGTGGATCCGACTGCACATCGTCGATATTCAAGGATTCCCGCGTTGCGAAGACATAGCCGGCAATGCTCCCGCCGATCGGCACCCGCACTCCTGATTTCAGGCCCTTCTGGGTTGAGCGGATGATCAGCGTATCACTTTGGTCTTCCGGAAGCAGGATCGAGCAAATCTCGCAGCGCATCACATCGCGCGAGCGCTCGAGGATCTGATCCAGCAGTTCCTCCACGTCCCGCGCCCCGTTCAGGGAACGCGCGACCTGCACCAGGATGGACAGCGGATCGGTGGAAAGGATTTCAGTGCTCAATGGGGAACCGTCAGGAAGACCCCGCCACTTGTCAACGCGCGGAATTCAGTTTGCCATCCGCCCTACTCCCGCCAAACTCTTCCGTGATGTTCTCCGATTCCGAGCGCCAACGCTACGCGCGCCATTTCTCCCTGCCCGAATTCGGCGAGGAAGGCCAGCGCCGCCTCCGCGCGTCCTCCGTCCTCTGCGTCGGCGCCGGCGGACTCGGCTCGCCCATCCTCATGTACCTTGCCGCCGCCGGGGTCGGGAAAATCGGGATCGTCGATGCCGACCGGGTCGACCTCTCGAATCTCCAGCGCCAGATCCTCCACGGCACCAGCAACATCGGCGAGCGCAAGACCGACTCCGCCCGCGCGCGCCTCCACGAGATCAATCCCGAAGTCGAGGTCGTCACCCACGAGGTGCTCTTCAAGTCCGACAACGCGATGGCCCTCGCCGCGCCCTACGACCTCCTCGTCGATGGCACCGATAATTTTCCCACCCGCTACCTCAGCAACGACGTCGCCGTTTTCCTGAAGAA
>JAHEDC010000280.1 GCA_024641425.1 Verrucomicrobiales bacterium
CTCCCAGCACCGGCTCGAAAACGAAGCCCGCGAAGCCTTCCGTCGCTCCGGAAAACGCGCCTTCCAGCGCGTCGAGATCATTCGCTGCCACGCGGACGACTTCGAGGCCGGGAAGGGCGAGCGGCTCCGGGCGATGCGTCGCGTTCCCCGCGAGCTGGAGCGCTCCGAGCGTTTTGCCGTGGAAGCCGCGATCGAGCGCGAGGAAGCGCCGCGAGCCGGTTTCCAGTAGGGCGTGCTTCATCGCTGCCTCGACCGCCTCCGTGCCCGAATTCGCGAAGACCGCGCGGTATCCGCCGCCCGCGCGCCGGGAAAGTTCCGCCGCCAGCTTCTCCGCGTAGGGCCGGACGGAACCCTGGACGTGGAACGGCCTCCCCGCGTCGAGCAGCGCCCGCGCCTCGGCGACCAGCGCCGGATGATTGTGCCCGAGCAGGAGCGATCCGTAGCCCCCGACCAGGTCGAGCACCCGCACTTCCCGACCCTCGCGGTCGCGGTGATAGAGCCAGGAGCCCTCGCCCCGATCAAAGGTCACGTCGAGCCCCAGCGTGTGGAGCAGATCGCGCAACTTCGGCTTGAAGACGGATGCGGGAGGGACTTCGGGAGGGGTTTCCATGGTGGGGCCTTTCATTCTCCACTCACTATCCGGATTGAACGGGAGTGGTTACGGGCCTCCCGGAGAATAGCCGAGATTTATCCCGCCGTGTCGGGAAATTCGCCCGCGCCGACTAAAGTCGTAGGGGGAGGCGGAGTTCGAACGGGCGCGTTTACTCCGTCCCCAACGCGGAAATTTCTTTCGGCGGGAGGGCGCGGTTGAAGACGGCGATCTCGTCGAGGCGGCCTTCCCAGTTGTTGCGGTTGTCGCTGCGGCCGCCGAAGAAGAGGGAATCGGCAGTGACGACGGGGGCGCTTGTTTCGATCTCGAGCGCGCCGTTCAGGTAGATCCTGACGCGGTCGCCCGCGCGGACGAGGACGACGTGGCCCCATTCCCAGCGGGGGATTTTTGTCGTGCCGGCGACGGTGGCGCTTCCCTCGAGGCCCGCTTGGAAGCCGAGCGCGCCGTTGCCGCCGACCCCGAGATGTTCCCCGAAAGCGCTCACGCCGTGGTTGTGGTCGCGGGAGTAGAACCAGCCGCTCGTCGCGCGCGCCTCGTCGGGCATTCCGTTCCAGATCCAGAGGGAAAGCGCATACTCGGAGCCGAGGTCGTCGAGGCGGGCGTGGACGCGACCGCCGACGCAATGCACCGCGCGGTTCGTCGCCTCCGGCCCGCAGAAGGCCGCCGAGCGCGGACCTTCGAGGCCATAAGCGAGCGCGGTCTCGTAGTGGGCGTCGCGGTGATGCCCGCTGGCATCGAAGGCGACGGGGCCCTCGAATTCGTTCAGCCGCCACCAGGTGAGCGGCGCGGCCTTGCGGAGCGCCTCCGAGGCCGGGCCGAGGGGAAGGGAGACGACGCGTCGCGGCAGGTTGCTGACTTTCTCCAAGAGGCCGAGGGCGGCCTGCGTGATCTTCGGCTCGGCCATGACTTCCAGTCCGGCCGAACGCGCGGGCCACGTGTTGTAGCCGCCGAAGGCGTGTTGTGGCGGCGGGGGAATGTAGCCGTCGCCCCCGTTCGCCAGCTCGATGACGATCGTCTTCGGCAGCGGGCTCGCGGCCTTGAGCTTCAGGCCGGTGAGGGCGTAGGTCTCGGTCGGCGTCGTCGCGATCGCGATGTCGCCGATCCGCAACGCCTGCACGACGATCTCGGTTTCCCTCGCCTCGTGGAGGAAGATCTGTTCGCGGGCGTAGACTTCCATCGTGTCCTTCGGCGGGCGGTCGCCCATCGCCTCCACGATCCGCCGCGACCATTCGAGCAACTGCACGTCCGGCACCCGGTAGGCCAGCGTCATCCGCTGCTCCGCCATGGCAAGGGTGACGTTGTCCCGGTAATCGATCCCGGCGTAAGCCTCCATGGCGAGGTCGAGCAGACCGTTCGTGTAGGTTTCAATCGTCAGCGCCGGATCCCAGGCCTCGGGGCGCGTGTAATCGCGCCTCCAGATATCGCCGCTGCAGCCGTGGGACATCGCGCCGACGAAATCCCCGTCCGGCGCGATCCGCGCTTTCAGTCCTTCCGAGAATAGCCCGAAGTAATCGGCGCTGATGTCGTTGTCGCTGAAATAATGCATCGAGAAATTCCCGAGCACGGCGAGCGGACGCCCGTCGCGGGTCTGCACGGCGATGAGGGAAAGATCGGGATCCTCGGGCCCCGATTCGCCCACCACATCGTCCCAGTTCCCCCCGGCGTGCATGTTCGCCCGCACCGTCGGGTTCCCGAAGGGATCGTCTACCAGCCGGTCCGGGCGCCGGATCCACCGGCGCACGGCGGTGAAGTCCGCCGCGTTGGCCTTCGCGAAGCCGATCCGCGCCGGTTCCAGCTTCCCGATCGCCGCCGCGATGGCTTCGACCACCTTGTCGCGGAGGAACGGGACATAGGCGGGATCCGCGTCCGTTCCCAGGCAGCCCATCGCGGACGGAGCGGAATGTGTATGCGTGGCCGAAATGAGAATCCGGTCGGTCGGAAGCCCCGTTTTGGCCGAGGCCAGCGCCTTCGTTTCATCGATGAGCGCCCGGCCCATCATACAGGTGTCGACGACGACGATGACGATGACGAGCCGCGAGTCCGCGTCCGCCAGCGCGATGGCCCGTGCGTTCACGGGGGTCTTCACCTTGTCCAGGCTCCGGCTCAGCATCCCGCCATTCACGAGCACCGGCAGCCGGAGCGGCGTCACGTCGACCACCGCCGCACCGGCCCGGAATTCGGCGCGCGCGGGCACCGCGAGGACGAGGAGGAGTAGAAAACGGGCGAGGATTTCGAGGAAATGCGGGCGTTTCATCGGCGACGAGGCTGGCGATATTCCGGCGCTTCGTCAACCTTCAGGGGAGAGGGATCTACCCCGAAGGCCGCCAAGAGCGCGAAAGAAGACAAGAAGGGGTAAGGGTGGGAAGGGGGGGGATTTGTAGGGCGGCCGCTCCGGCTGCCATGGGGGGCGGCGGCTGGGCGCCTTCCCCTCGTGCCCAAGCTCCCGCTTGGGCACGGGCCTGCGGCCTCCGCATCCGGCTCCCTTCCGTCAACGATCCCTCCTTCATCGATGCCTCCCACCTCATTCCCTTCGCGGATAATCCATCCTCCTTCCGCAAAATCAAGCTTTCCACCCGGACGCCGAAGGGCTGGAATGGCGGTGCGGGAGGTTGAGCGCGTGATGTAGGGATTCCATTGGAACATACAACGATGTCGAATACTCACCTCTTCATTTTTCAGTTTGTAAGCGGGTTAATGAGCGAGGAATGCTACATCGAAGTTACCAGAACGTGGGTGATTGCGTGGCCTATCTTTGGTCTTGATTCATTCGGGGACAGGAAATCTGTCTCGCGATTGGGCGGGAGCTCCGAAACTTGGGGGACCCTCGAAGTATGAGCCGCAATCCGAATTGGTCCCGCGATGAGCACATTCTCGCTTTTAATCTCTATAACCAGATTCCTTTTGGCACGATTCATGTCCACAATCCAAGGCTCCACGAACTTGCGGCCCTTATCGGGCGCAACATTAACAGTGTCTCCCTGAAGTTGGCGAACTTCGCTCGCCTCGACCCGTCGCTACAGCAACGGGGAATCAAGGGGATGTCCCACGGGGCGCGGGGCGAAGCGGAGATCTGGCACGATTTTGCGGATGATCCGGAAGCGCTTGCCTTCGAATGCCAACGATTGATGGCTGAACGCGTGGGTGAATCAGTGGACGACTACGCTGACATTGAAACGCTCGACTTGCCTGCCGCCGGTGTCGAGCGGGAGGTGATCGTCCGGGTGAGAGTGAACCAGAGTTTCTTTCGACGCCGGGTGCTTTCTGCCTACAACAATCGCTGTTGTATTGCCGGTTTGGCGGTTCCGGAGTTGCTTACGGCGAGCCACATCGTTCCCTGGGCCGCTGATCCGGCGAATCGTCTGAATCCACGGAACGGACTCGCCCTGAATTCGCTTCATGATCGCGCGTTCGACCGGGGCCTGTTATGGGTCGACGATGACTTCGTGGTTCACCTTTCTCCCGCACTCCGGAATGGCGGAAGGGGCGATTTGGGAGATGCCGAGTGGTTCTGCGGTTTCGATGGTGTGGCCTTGAAATTGCCGAAGAATTTCACTCCTGATCCCGAGCTACTGAGCAAGCACGCGGCATTGGTTCGAGCGGTATTGAGCGAATGTTAGTTGGGTGCTGGATATTGAGACGCGGAGCGTCGGAAGGATGCGGCCACCGGCGGTCGATCCGCCGTGGAACATTGCCGAAGGTTCCCGGCTAGGTGCGCTTGACGGCCCGGTGATCGGTCTGCCGGAAGCGTACCTCGTGCTCGGCGGTTTCCCGGCTAATTACCGGGAGGGGCTGCCAGTCGCTTTCGTCGAGGAAGCCTTTGTTTTCGGCGAACCACTGCCGGAGGAACGATTCTTCCTCCATTGCTCCGACGCCTTCGCCTGCTTCAGCACGGTCTCCAAGGGCGCGGGCGAGCGCGTCGCCAAGGCCTTGCGGGCCTCGATATCGGCGGGATGCGGCAGGATCGTGGGTTTCGTCGGAGTCATCGGCCATTAGCATCGTTGGTTCGGGAACGGGTGTCTAGGTTGCCGCCCGTCCGTCCTCGCTGGCTACTGAGCCGCCTCTGCCTTGCCGAGGTGTTCGAGCGCGGCTTGTGCGCCCTTTGCGAGTGGGGAGTCCTTGGGGGCGGTGGTGGCGATTTTCTCGAGGGCGGGGCGGTGTTTCGTGAGGGACTCGTCGGCGACCCAGCGGACGGCGGCGAGCTGGACGTTGGGGTCGGGGTCGGCGAGGGCTGGGGCGAGGAGGTTGGCCGGGTCGTCGGGGGATTTCCAGTGGGCGGCGGCGAGGAGGCCGAGGCGTTGGCGGGGGTCTTTCAGGTTTGGCCATTCCTCCGTGTCGGGAATCCCGTGCTGGACGAGGCCCCAGACGGCGGCTTGCCAGAGGAAGCGGTCGTCGGTGGCGAGGGCGGCGGGGGTGGCGGCGTCGCGGGCCATGGCGGCGGATTTTTCGGCATCGGTCAGTTCCGGCCAGGTGTTTTCGACGCCGGGCTTGGGTTCGGTGCCGGATTTCCGCGCCAGTCTCCAGACCCGGCCTTGTTTGTGGATGGGGTAGCTGGCGTTGACCCAGTCGGTGAAGTAGAGGGAGCCGTCGGGGGCACGGGCGAAGGCGACGGGGCGGAAGTCGGGGTCGCCCTGGACGATGGTTTCGGGTTCGGATTTCCAGGATGCGCCTTCCGGCTTGAGGGTGAAGCGCTCGATCCGGTTGTGGCCCCAACTGGTGGCCCAGAGGCGGCCCTCGCAGGGAAGAACGGCGCAGGGGGCCTCGCCGGTGGGGCTGACGAGGGGCAGAATGCCGGGCAACTCGCCCTGCCAGGCCTGGAGCGGGTGGGTGCCGGAGCGACCGTAGCGGAACTCGAAGCCGTAATCGCCGCCGGGGACGATGTGGAGGAGGCGGCAAAAGGGAGTGGCGTCGGGGTCGTTGTCGACGCAGAAGACGCGGCCGACGGGATCGACACAGAGGCCGAAGGGATTCCACATCCCGGTGGCGACCCGGACGAGGCCGGAGCCGTCGGCCTTGCAGTGGTAAACGTTGCCGCCCTCGCCGCCGCCGCTCAGGGTCGTGCCGTCGGAGCCACTGAGCTTGTAAGGTTCGCCGAGGTTTTCGCCGAGCCCGAACCAGAGCGTGCCGTCGTGGTCGAAGGCGAGGCCGCTGAGTCCGTTGTGCGGATAGTTGCCTTTCGTGTCGAGGCGGGCGATCTCGGTGACGCCGTCCTTGTCCGCGACGCCGTCCTTGTCGGCATCGGTGAGGCGGAGGATCTTCGCGCGGGTGGCGACGTAAAGAGCACCGTCGGGTGACGTGGCGAGGGCCATGGCGTGGGTGAGGCCCTCGTGGAAGGTGGTGAAGCGGTCGGCGCGCCCGTCGTTGTCGGTGTCCTCAAGGACGCGGATGCGGTCGGCGGGCGGGCCGTCGTAGTTCTCGGGGCGGAAGTGGGTGTGGGACTCGATGACGAGGAGCCGGCCGTCGCGGTCGAAGGTGGCCCCGGTGGGGGTGACTACCTCGGGATGCTCGGCGAAGAGGGTGAGCTCGAAGGCGGGGTCGCGGACTTCGGGGGGCTTGGCGAGGGTGATCGCGGGAAGGGCGAGGGTGGCGGCGAGGGCGAGGGAACGGATCATCGGGAAGGGTACGGGATCAGGCGACCGGTGCAATGGGGGAATGCACCACCACGGAAGGCGTGGAAAACACGAACAGGGAACGGGTGCGCGGAAGGGTCTGATCAGGCTGGACGGATCAGTCCTTACCACCAGCCGTCGAGAAGGCGCTCCTCGGAGGCGGGAACCCTGGAGTCGGCGTGGCGGAGCCGCTGGGTGAGGAGGCGGGCGACCTGGAGAAGGAACTTCTGGCCGATGGCGGCGTGGTCCTGGAGAAAGACATCGAAGCTGGTGCGGCTGAGGTACCAGACCTCGCAGTGCCCCAGCGCGCGCACGGTGGCGCTGGCTGCCTGGCGGTCGAGGATGCTCATCTCGCCGAAGATGTCGCCGTCGCGGAGATCGGCGAGAATCGCCTCCCCGTCCGCGTTGTCGCGCAGGACGCGCAGTCTCCCGCGGAGAATGACGAAAAGGCGGTCGTGGGATTCGCCCTGGGAGACGGGGCATTCGCCCTTGGTAAACTCCGTGGTGGTTCCATAGCGGGCCAGTTCCTCGCGCTCGGGGGCGCTAAGGTTGGCCAGAACGCCATTGCAGGGAAGGGAGGAATCGCTCATGGGGCCATCCATACCACGGTCGTCGCAGGCGGAAAATGCAATTTATGCCGAGGGGGAAATCACTTCTTTTTCTTCTCCGGAAGCTGGCGGTTGAAGGCGAAGATGTCTTTTTCGCCGTCGCGCACGGTCACGCGGAGGGGCGGAAAATCCGGCGTGATGAGGTCGATCTGGATCCGCGTGACGTTCGGCGCTTCCTTCCAGGGGTGATCCTCGATCCATTTGTGGCCGTCGGAGTGCAGAAAAAGGACGGGCTTGCCGAAGGAGGCGGCGATTTGGGCGAAAGGCTTGGTGAAGGCGCCGAAGGTCTTGTTGATGGCGGCTCCCTTTTCTCCGAAGCCGACGGGATTCGCCTGGGCAAGGATGACGGCGGCGCGCACGTCGTTCTTGTGCTTCGCGAACTGCGTCTCGATCCAGTCATTGTTTTCGGCGAAGCGGCGCGTCCATTCGGCCTGGTCGTGGACGCGGCCGCCGACGAGATTGATCCCGATGAGGAGGACCCCCTTGCGGACGAAGGCGAAGTTTTCCGGCCGCACGTCCTGGTATTCGGTTTCCCACGCGGGCTTGAAGTCCTTTTCCAGATGAAGGAACTGGCTCGTCCACCATTTCCAGCCCTGGTCGGGATCGGGCATGTCGTTCCATTCGTTGTCGCCGGGGACGATGTAGGTCGGGATCGTGTTGCCCTCGGTGAGGAAACCGCGCACCTTCGCGTAGTTGGCTTCCGTGACCACCGTGTCCCGAGCGGTCGCGCCCGAGAAGATATCGCCGAGGTGAACGATGAACTCGGCGGCCCTGGCCTCGTTCTCCGACTTGATGAAGTCGACAATGGCCTTTTCATCCGGTGGCGTGTAGGGGCCGCAGCCGATGGTGGAGAAGACGAGTTCCTCCGCGCGGGCGGAGGTGGTGGCGAGGAGCAGGACGAGAAGGAATCGGTGCATGAGGTTGAGAATCGTTTGGTCGCGTCCATAATGCGCGCATGTCGGCCCCGAATGCCATTACCTTTTTCAATCGCTACAGCGGAAAGCTGGAGACGGAAGCCATCTACGGCGAGGGCTTTCTGCGCTGGGTCTACGAGACGGCGGCGGGCCGCGCGGCACTCAAGGTGCTCGTGAAAAAGGCCGGGTTCTCGCGCTGGTACGGTTGGCGGATGGATCGGGCGGCGAGCCGGGCCAAGGTCGCGCCGTTCATCCGCGACTACGGACTCGATCCCTCGGAGTTCGCCGACGCCCCGGAGAGCTATGCGACCTTCAACGAATTCTTTTACCGCAAGCTGAAGCCGGAGGCGCGACCGATCGACCCGGCGGGTGACAGTCTCGTTTTTCCGGCCGACGGGCGGCATCTGGCCATTCCGGATTTGTCGAAGGCGGACGGCTTCTGGGTCAAGGGGCAGCGGCTTGGGCTCGCGGAGTTGCTGGGCGACGCGGAACTGGCGGCGCGCTACGCGAAGGGAAGCCTGCTCGTCTCGCGGCTTTGTCCGGTCGATTACCACCGCTTCCATTTTCCCGTCGGCGGCGCGGCGGGGAAGGGGAGATTGATCAACGGGTCGCTTTCCTCAGTGAGCCCGGTCGCGTTGCGCCGCCGGGTCGAGATCCTCGCCGAGAACAAACGCGAGATCACGGAGATCGTATCGGAGGCCTTCGGCAGGGTGCTCATGCTGGAGATCGGAGCGACCTGTGTCGGCGGCATCGAGCAGACCTACGTGCCGGGCACCGTCGAAAAGGGCGCGGAGAAGGGGTATTTCAAGTTCGGAGGCTCGATGACGATGGTGCTCTGC
>JAHEDC010000281.1 GCA_024641425.1 Verrucomicrobiales bacterium
CGACGCGGCGACGCTTTCGGAAGCCGCGCGCCAGCACATGCACGAGCGGCAGAACGCGCACGTCTCCGGCATCCGGAAGCTCTTCGAGGACGCGCGGGTGAAGAAGCGTGAGCTCCCCCGTGTCGGCCTGGTCGTCACCAAAGCCGACCTCGTGCCGGCGCTCCGAACCGGTGATCCGGCAGAAGCGGAACGCTTCGTCGCCGAACGTGGGGGAGCCCTTTTGGAAAAGATCCGCGCCTGGGGCGTCGAGACCGCGTGTTTCGCCGTGTCGGCGGTCGGCGGCGTCGAGCGGGACCCGGATCTCGGCATCGCGCGACCGGTCTCCGATCTGAAGCCCTTCGGCTATGATAGCGTTTTCGAATGGGTCGTGACTTCCACCCGGCGGCGGAAGCAGCAGCGCCTTGTCCGCCGCGTCCTCGTGCCCGTCGGCGTCGTCCTTTTCGCGCTCTTCCTCGGCATCATGCTTCAGAACCAGCACGCCACACGCGTCATTCCCGATGTGGCGAAGGATCTTGAGGCGCGCGTCTCCGCCGCCAATGGCGCGTGGTTCGGCGGTCGCACGGTGCGCGATGCGACCGATGCCCTCGTCGCCGACGAACTCGGCCGAATGCGCGAGCAATTCGATGCGATCGAAAGCGCCGAACAACTGACCGCCCTGCGCGGGCGTTTCGCCATCCTCAGGAGCCTCCAGCGGACGACCCGCCGGCGCGAGATCGCGGAATTCGAGCGTGTCCTCGGCGAGGCCGACCGCAAGCTCAGCTACCGCCGCATCATAGCCATGCCCCCTGACGATCCGGAAAGACTGGCCGCATGCGAAGGTTTCCTCAAGCGCTTTCCGGCCGCCGCCGAGGCCACCGAGGTCGCCGAATTTCTGCGCGCGATCCGCGGTCGGCAGGACGAGATCGACCGGGAGAAAGTCCGCCGTGTGACCGTGATCGGCGGCGATCGCGATTCACTGAACCGAAAGGCGACCGCGATCATGGAATACGTCATCGCCCACCCGGACGCGAAGGACGCGGCGGAGATGCGCCGGGCTGCCGAGGCCGCGCGGCGGCTGGTCGCCAGCGACACCCACCGCGTCCATTTTTCCGCCGCCGGCACCTTCCTCAAGGCGCGGCGGTTCGGAGTCGGCGTCTCGCTCGACGGGAAGGAAATCCAATCGCTCTGGTCGGACGGCAAGGTGAAACGCGCGACGTGGGACTGGAGCTTCAACTTCCACGGCTGGAAGCCCGGAATGACGGTGAAGGTCGAGGCCGTGGACCTGGCCTTCGTGAACGAGCGCGTCGGCACCCGCAGCGATAGCGATCCGCTCAGCCTGAAACTCCTCGGTCGCGATGGCGCTCTTGAGAACGATCCCGGCTTCGGTGGCAAGTATCTCGAAGGCGGCTTCTTCGGCTACAAGTCCCGTGTCGAGGGCTTCGACGACGAGGACTGGAATCTGCTCGAACGCTACGTCGCCCCCGGCTCCGTATGGTGAACGTCCGGTTTCCCCTCGCCCTCTACGGCAAGCCTGCGGACGCCAGCTCCGACGCCGGAGGCTACCGCTTCCTCGTCCGGCATCCCGCCTTTGACTCGCCCCCCATCGACCGTGCCCTGCGTCGCCTCGTCGCCGCGCTCGAATGGAAACCCGCCTCCCACCGGCACGCGCCCGTCTTCGGTATGCTCCGGGAAGGGGAGGCCACTCTCGTCGCCCGCTTCGTCGATGACGGGCGTGACCCCAATGGCAGGCCGCACGCGCTCCGCGTCGAGTGCGTGCTTCTGCACCGACGGAAGCCGACGGACGCGCTTCTGAGCGGGGAGGTCTGGGCCGGGTTATCCGGCACCGAAACGGATGCGGTTGAGCTTCGACTTCCTGACGCGGAAGACGCGCCGATCGACGTGCACGGGGAAAGAATCCTCCTCTTCGGCGACGAAACCCAATTCGCACGCTCGGACTCCGCGGAGGCGCGCCCTCTCAGAGCGATCCCGCCGGACGGGAATTCGCCTTGATCTCCTTGTCGTAGCTTTCGCCGAAGGCCTTCAACTTCTCGACGATCTCCGGGTAGCGATCCTTCACGTCGACTTTCTGGCCGATGTCGGATTCCAGATCGTAGAGCGCGAACCCCGTCTTCTTCTGGACGTAGGGGCCGGGGATTCCGTCCTTGCCGGGCTCCCCCTTCAGGCTCCGGTATTCATGAGGGAAATGGAGAGACCACTTCCCCGAGCGCACCGCGTGCAAGTCATCGCCCCAGTAAAAGCAGTAGGCCTCCTGCGGACTCGTCACCGACGAAGGCACCTCGAAGAGAACGCGGATGTCCTTCCCGTCGACCCCGTGCTCGGGCAATTTCGCGCCGATGAGCCCGGCCACGGTCGGGAAGAGATCGATGTGCATCGCGGGCGTGTCGCAGACGGAACCCGCTGGGATCGTGCCCGGCCAGCGTGCGATGCAGGGCACGCGTTGTCCGCCTTCCCACGCCGTTCCTTTTCCTTCCCGCAGCGGTCCGGCGCTTCCCGCGTGATTGCCGTAACTTAGCCAGGGCCCGTTGTCACTCGTGAAAAGAACGACCGTCCTCCCGTCGATCCCCGCCTCCTTGAGCGCGTTCAGAATCTGTCCGACCGACCAGTCGATTTCCATGATGACATCGCCATAGAGCCCCTGTTTCGACTTCCCGGCGAACTTCTCCGAAACATGCAAGGGAACATGCGGCATCGAATGCGCGACATAGAGGAAAAACGGCCCGTCCTTCTTCCGCCGGATGAAATCGACTGCGTGCTCGGTGTACTGCGTCGTCAGTTGCGTCTGATCTTCGGACGTCATTTCCGGCTTGATGATCGTGTTTCCCTCGATCAGTGGCAGATGGGGCCAGCGCTTGATCCGTTCCTCCATTGGCAGATGCCGCGTATCGGGATGGTAGGGCCACATGTCATTCGAATAGGGGAGTCCGAAATACTCGTCGAAGCCGTGCTGGAGAGGCAGGAATTTCTCGGCGTCCCCGAGATGCCATTTTCCGAAAAGGGCGGTCGCAAAACCCTTTTGCTTCACCAGTTCGGAGAGGAGCATCTCGTCGGCATTGATCCCGTGGCGCGATTTGGGGCCCGGCGCGCCGAGCATGTGCAACCGGTTCGGGTAACAGCCCGTGAGCAAGCCCGCCCGCGAGGCCCCGCACACCGCCTGCGGCACATACCAGTTCGTGAAGCGCACGCCCTCGTCCGCCATCCGGTCGAGGTTCGGCGTCTCGAATCCCGTGGCTCCGAACTTTCCCGTATCTGCCCAACCCTGGTCGTCGGTCATGATGAGCACGATGTTCGGCGGCACTTGTTCCTGGGCGCGGACAGCGGAAGGAACAAGGAAAACAGCGGCGGCGAGAACGGAAAGCGGACGTTTCATGGACGAATCGTAACGCCGGAAAACCCCGACGCCAGTCAAATGGATGCAGGGAAGCGGAAATTCGCTCTTGCCAGCGCGCGGGGACTTTGGCATCCGTGCTATCGGCCCCATCCGAACGCTGCCAACCCTTCCCGCCCATTGTCCCGCAAAAAGAAAAAACGCCAGTCCAAAGCACCGAAAAAGCCCGCTTCAGTGGGCACGGGCGCGCCCGTATCCTCCGGGAGCGGGAACGAGGAAGTGCTGGCGAGGAAGGCGGGCGAATGCCTGAAGCGCGGCGACTTCCGCCGTGCGATGGAAGGCTACAAGCGGCTGATGAAGGTCGATGCGGACGCGTATGCCGAGGCTTTCGTCTCCGCGTGCGACGGCGCGTTCGACGATTTCCTCCGGCAGGCGCAAACGAAGGCGGCCGAGATCGTGATCCGGAATCTGGTGGGCGTCGTGCCCGCGTCCCGGCTGGAATTCCTCCGCGTGAAACAGGCCTTGGCCGGTCGGGACGACGGCGAGGTCGTCCGTGCCGCGCGGGCGCTTCTCGAGGATGCTGCCGCGCGCCCGGAGGAGGCCCGCTTCGCCGCCGATGCCTTGGTCGCGATCCCGCCGGAACACCGGGGAGCGGAATCGAATCAGGAAGCGGCCCTCATTGACCAGGCGCTTCAGGAAGCGGCGGCGGGACGCTATGCCGACGCGACGAATGCCCTGCGCGGTCTGGCCCGGGACTCGCCCTTCGCGCCCTGGCGGATTTTCTTCAAGGCCGTCGCGGCCCATGCGGAGGGGGATTCCGGCACCGCCGGGCAGGCGCTCGCGAAACTCGACGGGGCCTGCGCGCGGATGGCACGGGCCTGGATCGCTCCCGACTCCGGGGCCCTCCCCACGGCCGTCGCGATGGAAGGAGAAACGAAGCTGGCCGAGAATCTCCCTGCCGTGCTCCGGGTCGATGGGCGTGCCGACTACGCTTCGGTCTTCATGCGCCTGTGCGATTACGGGCGCGGCTTTCCCGCTGCGGGCTCCAGCTTGGACGCCACCCTCACGGACTACCTCTGCACCGTGCTCTCCCCCGCCGCTCTCGATGACCGCAGCCTTTCCCAACTAAGCAAGCGCGCGAAAAACGCCGGGGCCTCGCCCTTCGCCGTCTTCGTCATCGGACGCTTTTTCCTCGATTCGGTGCTGGCCCAGCCGTATGTCGACGAGAGGGATGCCCGCCTGATCGTCAACGTCGTGCGCGAGGTCCGCGACGCCTTCTCCGGAGACGCGGACGACGCGGAGGCCATCGTCCTGACGCGATATGCCGCGATCCTGCTGGCACGGGCGAAATACGGCGGCCTCTCCTACGCGGCACACTTGGCGGCGGAGTGGCTGGCCCGCGCCAGGAAAGCCCGGCCGACCTGGGAAACGCCGGCCCTGGACTTGATCGCCGTGTACGACCAGCTTGGGAAGACGAAGGAATGCGATGCCGCCGTCAAGGCGGCCCTCGCGCGCTTTCCGGAGCATCCCGACATCGTTCTCCGGGCCGGGCAGGTCGCCTTCCTGCGCCAACGCTTCGACGAGGCGCTGAGACATTTCCGAAGCGTGCTCGCGCGGGATCCGCTCAGCGTTCCGGCCCGCCGCGAGGTCATCAACGCGGGCATCGCGTGTTGCGGCGAGGCCCTGGTACGGAAAGATCGCGCGGCGGCGGAAAAGGCGGCCGAAATCGCCGTCGAGCACGCCCGCGACTCGCTCGGCGGACTCCAGACGCCCGACAAGATCCTCCTCCAGTGCGGGAATTTATTTGAAATCTATCTCGGCGCGGCCGCCGCGAAGCCGTACTACGACCGCGCCGCCGAGCGGGTCGCTCCCGACGTTTTCACTTTCCTCCGCTTTGCCACCTCGCAGATCACGGGAGAATCGTCGAAGCGAAAACGCACCCGTTCCCGGCTTCCGAAAACCTTCTTCGAGAACGCGCGTCTTGCCGATGCGGTGCCGATGGTGGAATTTCTCAACGGGATGGGCGATTCGCTCGGGGAGAGGGAATACATTGACTGTGACGACGGGATCGCGGCCTACGTGAAGGCGGGCGTCGCGCGGGATCCCGACTGGCGGGTCCTGGTGATCCCGCTCGCCCGTTGCCTGTTGCGCCTCGGCCGATTCTACGAGGTCGCTGAAGTCCTCCGGAAAGCGGCCGCGAAGCGGGAGCCCCGCGATCCCGTCGCCGTCCTCCTCGCCGCCGTCCCGGAGCCCGGTCGCCAGCACCTGAAGAAGCTTGCGGCGGCGCGTGCGAAACTCGTCACGGAGGGTTTTACTGCGGCCGTGGCCTTCTGCGATGAAATCCGGAAGCGCTGCGAGGATGCGAGGGACGATGGTCCGGGCGGCGGCGGATTCCGGGACTTCGGCGAAGGGATGTCCTTCTCGGAGGAGGAGATGGAAAAGACCCTCCAGGCTTTGTTTGAAATGCGGCGCCCGAAACCTAGAAAGAAAGCGACCGCGAAGAAGAAAACGGCGAAGAAAACAGCGAAGAAAAAGGTGGCACCCGCGCCGCCGCCGTCGTCCGATAAGCCCGAACCGGGCGGGTCCCAGCTCGACCTGCCCTTCTGATGCCCCCGGCCCCACCCAAATTTTCATGAGTCCCTACCACGCCCTTGGCGTCGACCTCGATGCCACCGACAAGGAAATCCGCGACGCCTATCTGCGCCTCGTGCGCGCGCATCCTCCGGAGCGCGAGCCGGAACGTTTCCACATCATCCAGCAGGCCTATGGCGAAATCCAATCGGAGTTCGACCGCCTGAAGCGGGCCGTGCATGGGCCGCCTTCCGACGGACAGCCGAGTTCCCTGGAGCAGGCGCTCCTCGGCCACCTCCGCCACGGCGCCCGCAAGTCCTTTCCCGATCCCGATACCTTTCGCGATGCCCTGCGCCGCGAACTCCTGGCATGAGCGACTGGCGCGACACCCTTACCCACGCCTTCCAAGAGGCCCTCGATCTTCTGGAGGAAGAGGCCGATGCCGTCGCGGAAATCGAGGCCGAACTGGCGTCCGAAAACTCCACGCCCGAACCGCCGGATCTCTACTCGTTCTACGAGGCACTTGCCGTCCTCCGCAACGAGCACCGCGCCGGGAACCGCAAGACCGCCGACGCCCTCTCCCAGCTCGCCGAGACCCTCCAGGTCTTCGACCGCCAGTTGGCCGGGCTCCGCTCGGAACGCCAGCGCGACCGCGAGCAGGAGACGGCGCTGCCCCGCGGCTTCCTACTCTCCCTGCTCGATCTCGGCGACCGCGCGCGTCGCCTCACCACCGCGCTCGGCGAGCCGCCGCCGGTGCCCTTGCTCGGAGCCGGGAAATGGCCGGCCGCCTGGGACCGCATCGTGTCCGCCGTGGGCATCTTCTCCACCCACGTCGAGGCGCTCGTAAACAAGGCGGGTGTCGAGCGCATCGCGACCGAGGGCGAGGCCTTCGATCCCCGGCGCATGAATGCCATCGCCACCGTCCCTTCCACCGCCCGATGCCCGGCCGGAAATGTCGCCCGCGAGACCTCTCCGGGCTATCTCCTCGCCGGCGAAGTCCTCCGTCTCGCCGAAGTCGAGATCGCCGGCTAGGCCTCCCACTTTTTTCCCGAATTCCAACATGACCACCACCGCATCCCTCGCCATCGGCATCGACCTTGGCACCACGAATTCCGCCGTCGCCGTCGTCGGCGAGGATGGTTTGCCCCGAATTATCCCCATCGGCGGCGAGCCGACCCTGCCCTCCTGCGTCGGCATCGATCCCGGCGGGAAGCTCGTCGTCGGTCGCACGGCCCTGAACCAGCTTGTGGCCCGTCCCGCCGAGACCATTCTCTCCATCAAGCGCCGGATGGGCACCGAGGAAAGGACGTCGCTCGGAGACTCCGCGTATCTGCCACAGGAAATCTCGTCCTTCATCCTGCGTGAGCTGAAAACCAAGGCCGAGTCCGCTCTCGGTCAGCCCGTCACCGGCGCGGTTGTCACCGTTCCCGCCTACTTCGACGAACGCCAGCGGCAGGCGACCAAGGACGCCGCCGCCCTCGCAGGGCTCGAAGTCCTCCGCATCCTCAACGAGCCCACGGCCGCCGCCCTCGCCTACGACGCCGACCGCGAGGGCGACCAGACGCTTCTCGTTTATGACCTCGGTGGAGGCACCTTCGATGTCTCCGTCGTCGTCGTCGAGGAAGGCATCGTCGAAGTCAAGGCCAGCCACGGTGACACGCAGCTCGGCGGGGATGATTTCGACCAGCTTCTCATCGACCACGTGAGCGGCGTCTTCGAGAAGGAGACCGGCATTGACCTCGCCCTCGACATCACCGCACAGCGCCGTCTGAAGGTCGCTCTCGAAGCGGCCAAGCGGACGCTCTCGGACCAGCCCTTCGTCCGCGTCCGGGAGGAATTCCTCTCCGGCGAGCATCATCTCGACCTTGAGATCAGCCGTGGCGAATACGAGGAAATGATCGCGCCGCTCCTCGAGCGCACGCTGGAGAGTATCGGCAAGGCCATGGCCGACGCCAGAATCAGCCCGAAGGATCTCGACAAGGTCATGCTTGTCGGCGGCTCAACCCGGACGCCGCTTGTGCAGGCCATGCTCCAGGCGACGCTTGGACTGGAGCCCCGTTTCGAGGTCGATCCCGATACTGTCGTCGCCCTCGGGGCCGCCGTGCAGGCCGCCGCCTTCGGCGCGCGTGAGCGCAAGTCCATCCTCATCGATGTCACGGCCCACAGCCTCAGCAATGTGGCCGTCGAACGCTATGGAAATCTCGTCGCCGCCCCGATCATCCGGCGGAACACGCCCGTGCCCGTGCGCAAGAGCGAGGTCTTCTTCACCCACGAGGTGAACCAGCCGGAAGTCCTCATCGAGATCCAGCAGGGCGAGTCGGAGAATCCCGAGGAAAACCGCTCGCTCGGCGAAGTGGTGGTCGGAGATTTGCCGGAGGCACCCGCCGGGTCCCCCGTCGTCGTCGACTTCAGCCTCGATCTCGACGGCATGTTGCACGTGAGCGTGACCCACCGCGCCTCCGGGAAAATCGAGAAGCTCAGCATCGACACCCACGGCGCCGGCCACGCCTTCGACTTCGACCGCGCCAGCGAGAACATCGGGCGGCTCTTCGGCGACGAGGAGGAGCAGGATGGGGGCAAGATCATCGGCATCGGCGGCGGAGCGGGCGACAAGGCCGCGCTGGTCACGGCCAAGGACCTCCGCAAGCGCGCCGAGGCCCTCCTTGCCGGCGATCTCG
>JAHEDC010000282.1 GCA_024641425.1 Verrucomicrobiales bacterium
CACCACCTTCTCTCGCCCAAAACGGCGGCTCGGATCAAAACTCCGAGGAATTATACGGTTTTTGATTTTGCGTTCAGCAGGACCAGCAAAACAAGATCAAGCCCGACGACGACGGGCAAAGAACAACGAACTCGCGCCAACAAGAAGAATCGCTGTCGAAGGTTCGGGAACGGGCATCGTCCCCAGCGTCGCACCATTATTCGAACCCCTAAAAACTTCTGCAGCTGAATCGATCGATGAGGTGGTGATTGAGATCTGATTCGCGACCAACGTTCCGTCTGGCATTTTCCATAGTGGATCGGCATAAAGGCCCCACTCCGTCGCATTTGCCGGAACCGAATTATTCAGGACCCAGAGGTAAAGCTGCGTGCCCACAGGTACGTATGAATTCTCCACACCGTTGATCGTGCTGGCCCAGTTGCCTGCCGTAGGCGTTCCAATCACAAAAGCTCCCGTGCCCGATCCTGCAGTGGAGTTCTCCGTTCCAAGAGGCGTGAAAATTGCGTTCAGCGCCGCGAAATTGCCGCCACGCAAAATTGCATCATTGCCAAGTGGATCAGTGATGAACCCCACACGCACCACCGATCCGGCAGGAAGGTCGGAAGCTCCTGATGAAACCACTTTTTTACCTCCAGCAAGACTGTTAGACACAATGCTCACCGCCGCATTGGCGTGGGATGCGGCGATAGCGATCAAAGCTATCGGGAGGAAGTGTACGGAAAAACGTTTCATCAAGTTTTGGTTCGGTGTGGTTGTTGGTCAAGAAATACAAAAGTAAGATGAACGAAATGCACCCTAGTGCAACACAGGTTGTGTATAATATTCGTCGCCCTGCTGGGGGCTAATCATAAAGGCCGCCCCGACGCGGATAATGTCGCTATTCCGAACCGTTACGAAATCATTCGCATCAAGCAATTGATTTCCATTGGGAATATAAAGACCATCTGAAGCGAGTGTGCCATCGGTCTTGAATCGGCGAAACGTATCGACGAAGTCCACGAATCCATTATTGAGAAGGCCTATGTCTCCCATCTGGTGCTCTTCGAAAGCCGCCACTGAAACCGCGTTAGGATTTGAGGCTACCAACGGATTGATCAACCCTACAAGGTTGATTCGGCCCAAATACACTGGGACTTTGGTGACCGTTGTTTTCACGGTCGAAACCTCATTGCCTCCGATCGTGATCGTTGCACCTGCTCCGGTCGTGATAACGTAGCCTTGCCCCGGATAAATGATCTCCCCGCTTGAATTGGTCACAAAATCATTCGCATCAACCCAGTAGCCGTTCCCGTTATCGAAGGTAAAGAGACCTGTACTTCCGTCCGACCGAAAAACCCTTACGAGATCGATGAAGGGAGTCAGCCCCCCCCCGCCTGGTAGCATCGTGCCCAAGGTTACATGCTTTCGGATCGCGTATTTCTCATTCCCGGCTAAGGCAAACCCCGGCGATGCACCAACATTGCCCTCTACAACCACTGCATCGGCGGAGTTCGAGACGATGTCCAATATCAGCCCCTCCCAAACGCCTTCCCGAATCTCGACATAGTGATTAGAGAAAGCACCAGGAGTCCAACCCGCTCCAGTTTGCTGCAGGGTGGATGTCACCGCCCCAGGGGTAGTGCCTGTCATCGCACCCGCGAAATCGTTCTTGGTCACCAAGCCACACACCCACATGGAAGTCCCTTGGGGAGCGCTGAAGGTATAGTACCCCAAGGGCCCCGTGGTAGCGGTGGTTTGGGCGGTGGCGGCGTTGGGGCTAACGGCGAGGGCGAGCCCCAGCATCCCGGCGGCGAATGAAAAGGAGGGGATATTCATGGTATGGTAGTGTGATAACAGGTTTCCGTTTGGTCTTCAATAGAAATCCTCTCGCTCTTTCAGATTTGCGAAAGAAATAGAAGTCAAACAAAACAATAAAAACCAGATTCAGTATCTTTTCCACTGAAATATTGGGTCGATCGGCGGCATTTCCGAAAGGAATTGGGGGTAGTGGAAGCCTCGGGCCGATTGAATCTGAGAATAACCCGCGAATGGTTTTGGCCGACGTCCCGGATTTCTTCCGCTCTGAACGGAATATATCGGGATTTTCGGCGAGCATTTTCCGGCCGCGTCGCGCACGCCGGTAATCCGGTCGAATCCCGCCTTTCCCGTGGGCCCCCTCAGCAGGGCGGGGGGAGGACTTACCAGCTCAGCGCCTTCATGCGGCGGCAGACTTCCTCGACGTTCGCGCGGCTGTTGAACGCGGAGATGCGAAAAAATCCCTCTCCCGCGCCCCCGAAGCCGGCGCCTGGGGTGACGACGACATGGGCCTCGCCGAGCATGCGGTCGAACATCTCCCAGCTGGTCACGCCCCGCGGACATCCGACCCAGATGTAAGGGGCGTTGACGCCGCCATGGACGTCGAGTCCGAGTTCGGCGCAGGCCTCACGGAGGAGGGCAGCGTTCCCCATGTAGTGCTCGATGAGTTCGCGCACCTGCGCTTTCCCTGCCTCGGAGAAGAGGGCCTCCGCCGCACGCTGCACGGGGTAGCTGACGCCGTTGAATTTCGTGCTCTGACGCCGCGCCCACAAGGGGTGCAAGGCCTGGGCAGCTCCGGCGGCGGTCCTTCCCATGAGCGATTTCGGCACTACCGTGAAGGCGCAGCGGACGCCCGTGAAGCCGCCGTGCTTGGAGAAACTGCGGAACTCGATGGCGCACTCGCGGGCCCCAGGGATCTCGTAGATCGAGCGCGGGACGTCGGGATCGCCAACGAAGGCCTCGTAAGCCGCATCATAGAGAATGATGGCGCCGTGCTTCCGTGCGTAGGCAACCCAGGCCTCGAGCTGGGCCCTGGTAGCGGTCGCTCCGGTCGGGTTGTTGGGGTAGCAGAGGTAGATGAGATCGACTTTTTCCGCCGGGATCCCGGGCACGAAGCCATTGGCGGCGGTGCAGGGCAGGTAGACGATGCCCGCATAAGCGCCGGAAGCGTCAGCCTCGCCGGTATTGCCGGCCATGACGTTGGTATCGACATAGACGGGATAGACGGGATCGGTGATAGCGAGGACGTTGCCTTTGCCGAAAATGTCGAGAATGTTCCCGGTATCGCACTTCGAGCCGTCGGAAACGAAGATTTCATCGTCGGCGACGTCGATTTCCCGACTCCGGAACATGTTCTCGGCAATGGCCGCGCGAAGAAAGGGATAGCCCTGCTCGGGACCGTAACCGCGGAAGGTGGTGCGATCACCGAGTTCGTCCACGGCTGCTTTCATGGCCTCGCGGGCGGCAAGCGGGAGGGCCTCGGTGACGTCGCCGATACCGCAGCGAATGATCCGTGCCGCCGCTTCCGCGTTGGCCTCGCTGAAGGCATTGACCCTGCGGGCGATCTCCGGGAAGAGGTAACCGGCTTTCAGTTTGAGATAGTTTTCGTTGATCAGGGCCATGGTTGGGACGCGGGGCGAGAGGTGCTTCGTTTCAGGTTCGCTTTGACTCGTAGTGGGAGAATCAAAAGCGCGGGTCGGAAGGGAAAGGCAAGCTCCGGGCATTGCAACTGTGAAATTGTCGTCACTTCGGGAGATTTTCCAAGAATGAAGTGGCAATCGGCGGACAGCGCCCGCATATTCGGGGATTCGACCCCGTGGAATCCCTTCACTCACCGGAACCTTCCCTTCGAAAACGGCATCCCCTGCAGCCGAATCGCCAGCATGCCTGGCACACCGGCATCACTGCGGACGGCATCCAATGCCTCCTCGGCCTCGACTCGGATGCGGCGGTTTGCCTGCGATTCTCGCCTGAGGGCGATTTTCTTGGCGCGGAGACCCGCCAGTTCCGGGAGGCAGGCATCCCGCAGGTGGATCTGGATCATCTCCCCAAACGCGAGGGCCATTCGATTCCAGCGACCATCGCCAGCGTAAATATTCCAGGCTGTGAGGCCGTTGCCAGCTGGGCGGCGGAACTTTTCGAAAGGAAAGCGGCGGTGCACGTCCTCGAATTCGAGTTCCCGGAACGCAACATCGCCCTGCGCCCGATGCCGGCGATTTACGAGGAATTCCTCGAGAGCCCCTGGGCCTACGACGAAGAGGAACGCTTCTCCCTCGCCGTGAAGATCCGCAGATGGCGCGATCTCCAGCGATTCGTCTTCAACTGGCACGGCGAGCACTGGTGCGCCAGCGACGGACTGATCCACTCGTAGGGGCGAGAAGCTCCTGGCGGAACCTCATGGGAGGAAGGGTCTGAACGGCAACCCGCGCCTCGGAGCCGGATTGCACGCCAGCAACCCGGGAGCCTCCGGGCCGGCGAACGCTTCCTACGCCCGTCGGCCCGAGACCGGGTTGACTCCTGACCGCCTTCCGCCGTCAGCGCCCCGCCCCCTCACGACGCAGCAGCGTAGCGCGCGGCCACAGCGTCCCAGTCGACGATATTCCAGAAGGCCGCGATATAGTCGGGACGGCGGTTCTGGTAATTGAGGTAATAGGCGTGTTCCCACACATCGAGTCCGAGGAGTGGCGTGTCCCCTTCCATGACCGGGCTATCCTGGTTCGGAGTCGAGGAGACCTTGAGCTTGCCGCCGGAGAGGCTCAGCCAGGCCCAACCGCTGCCGAAACGGGTCGCGGCCGCCTTGGCGAACGCTTCCTTGAAGGCATCGAATCCCCCGAGTTCGGCCTCGATGGCCGCCGCGAGGGCACCGGAAGGAGCGCCTCCCTTGCCAGGGCCGATGACGGTCCAGAAAAGCGAGTGATTCGCATGCCCGCCCCCGTTGTTCCGCACGGCGGTGCGGATATCCTCGGGCACGGCGTTGAGGTCGGCGATCAGTTCGTTGATCGAAAGCGCCTCCAGCGCGGCGTGACCGGCGAGGGCGTTGTTGAGGTTTGTCACGTAAGCGTTGTGGTGCTTGTCGTGGTGGATCTCCATCGTCTTCGCGTCGATATGCGGCTCGAGCGCGTCGTTGGCGTAGGGAAGGGCGGGAAGTTCGTGGGCCATGATTCTTTGGTGGTGTCCTTGTTAATTTTCGTATCTGGTTATGTTGGCGATGCGGACCGCCTTTCAGGCATCATAGCGGATCAAGCGATCCGAAGCAACCCGCCACCGAACCACGACTTTCCCTCTCCCTCATGCCCTTCACGGAACCCAGTGCCCTCGGCGATTTTTTCTACGCCTTCCTCAGCATCCTCTTCGAGGGCGCCCCCTACATCTTCGTGGGCACCCTGATTTCCGGATTCATTGACGCCTACCTGCCGTCCAACGCCATGGATCGCCTGCTTCCCCGCCGCCGTTCCGTCGCCATTCTCGTCAGCGGCCTCCTCGGCGCCGTCTTCCCGGTCTGCGAATGCGCCATCGTCCCCGTCATTCGACGCCTCGTGCAGAAAGGCCTCCCTGTCTCCTGCGCGGTCACGTATATGCTTTCGGCCCCGATCATCAATCCGATCGTCGCCGTGAGCACCCTTTCAGCCTTCAAGGGCCAGAATCCCCTCTACATGACCTGCGCGCGCCTCCTCATCGCCTACATGGTCACCGTCTCCGTCGGCCTCATCATCCAGCGCATCGCGGCCTCCCGCATCCTCAAAGCCGGGATCCTTCCTGCCGGGCCCGCTCCCGAACCCGCTTCGATGCCCGCCCACGACCACGGGCACTCCCATGAGAAAGCACCCTCGCGCGTCGTCGCCGCCATGCGGACGGCGCAAAAGGACTTCATCGACACCGCGATGTATTTCACCATCGGGATCATGATCACGGCCCTCTTCAATACCCAGGTCGACAAAACCTTTGTCGCGAACATCGCCTCCACCGACGCGGTGGGCGTCCCGGCCATGATGCTCCTCGCCTTCATCCTTTCGCTCTGCAGCACGTCCGACGCCTTCATTGCCGCTACTCTCAGCATGTTTTCCGCGAGCGCGAAACTCGCCTTCCTTGTCTTCGGCCCCATGTTCGACGTGAAGCTCCTCTTCATGTATTCGGCCGTCTTCCGGGGAGGCTTCGTCCTCAGGCTCATCATTGGACTTTTCGTCGCCATCGCCCTAATCTGTTATGCTACCACGCGGGTCTTCCCGCCCGGCTAGAAAGTTCCTTCGACCCGCCATGACCAAACGCCTTCCGCTCGTCTTCGGCAGCCTGACCCTACTGGTCTGGGCCATCGTCCTCGTCTATTTCATCGCCTCCGAACGCATCGACCACTACCTGTCCGGAGCCTTTCAGATCCAGGCCCTCGTCGGTGGCATCGGCCTCGGCATCCTCGGTCTTTTCAATCTCCTCATGTCCGGCGAGAAGGCCTCCGACTGCGGACACGACCACGGCGGGGATGAAGGCGCCTGCTGCGGTCACGACCACGGGCATTCCCACGATCACGAGGGTTGCGACCACGAGCATCACGAAGCCCACACGCACAAGGAAGGGGCTCAGGATAACGACCACCACCACCATCATCATCACGACGAGGAGACGCCCGGCGGACTTCTCGTGAACTATTCCATCCTCCTTGTCCCGGTCGTGGCCGCCGCACTCCTCACGCCGGATGCCTTCAGCATCGAAGCCCTGCGAAACAACGCCGTCCTCGGCGAATCCTCCGCGACAGTGCGCGAGGAACTCGCGCTTGGCAATCGCAAGCGCCAGGCCGTCGAAGACGGTATCGCCCCAACTCCCGGCGCGCTACCGGAAGTGCCGACTGAGGCCTCGAACGCGCGGGACACCCCCCCCGAACCTTCTGCCGAGGCACCGGTTGATCCCTATGCCTTCACCGAAGCCGATCTCGAAAACCTCCTCTCGAAGAACGAGAACGGCGACTACAAGATCACGGTCCCCGAGATTTTCTATACCGGAGGTGACACCTCGCTTCAAGGCGTGCTCAGCGGCAAGCCTTTCGAGACCACCGGCCAGGCGATGAAGGAATCCAAGAACAACGATCTCGGCAACCGCATGCGCGTCTTCCAGCTTTTCATGGAATGTTGCGCCGCCGACGCGCGCCCGCTCTCGATCCCGGTCGAATTTGCCGACGGTGTCCCCGATTTCAAGGAGATGCGCTGGTACCGCCTTCGCGGAACGCTCGACTTCGAGATGCGCGACGAGGTCTCCGTCCCTCTCTTCAAGGCCTCGACCTTCGACGAGATCGACGCCCCCGCCGACGGCAGCTTTTACAAGCCCCCGCAGTGATTCCGTGGGAGTCGCGCCCCTCAGACGCGAATCTAAAGCCGGACCCAGTCCTTCAGGTGCGCGTGTTCGAAAATCATCGCGTTCTGGATCTTCAGATCCTGGCCCATCCCGGCATCACGTGCCCGCAGATACATCGCGTGGGCAATCCCGACATCCGCGTAGGCCAGACCAACGGCGTTGAAATAGGTACGTTCACTGTCGCTTTCCCGACCGGGAAGGGAACCGTCAAGCAACCCGACGAGGTTCCCGTGAATATCCGCGTCGGTCAGCTCGCCGTCCTTGTACATGCGACTCAGCGTCTGGGTGCGGTGCTTTACGGTGTCCCAATCATCGCAGACGATCTTGTCGCATTGTTTCGCCACCGCGTACTCGTCCTCCCAGCCGCCGATATGACTGTAAAAGGCACCGGGTTTCATCCAGGCCGCCTTCAGCAAGGGGGCCTGCGCGCTTGTCGCGGTGACGATGATGTCGGCTTCGCCCACCGCCGCCTCGAGATCCGTCTTTGTGGCGACAAACCTCATTCCCGGGAGAATCGGTTCCATTTCGCGAAGGAATTGCGTCTCTTCGGTCGCGTCCTTCGCCGCCACGCGACATTCCTTCAAACCCGGCACCGCCGTCTTCATCGCGATGAGATGCATCTTTGCCTGCTCGCCCGCGCCAATGAAACCGATCACCTCCGAATCCTTCCGCGCCAGATGACGGGCCGCCAATCCTCCCATGGCGCCGACCCGCATGTTCGAGCACAGGGTGCCCTCCATGAAGGCGATGGGAAATCCGTGCTCGATCTCGGAGAGGATGATGACCGCGCTCAGATTCTGAATTCCGTACTTTTCCGGATTCGGCGGGAAGACGGAAACCCACTTCACCCCGCAGATCTTCTCGGGCTTGAAGGTCGCCGGAAGACAATTGATCCTCTCCTGCGTCTCGTCGTTGAAGATCTGCACGATTTTCTCGGGAAAAAGGATATCGCCCCGCGCGTAGGACAACATGGCGTTCTGCGCCGCTCCCATGGCCATCGCCATGTCAAGGCACCCGGCGCCGAGGAGATCTTCCTGTGAAAAATACTGGCAATGAATCTGATGGTTGGACATGCGTCAGCATCCGCCGTCCCATTCCGGAAGACTGCGCCCATCTTGACGATCTCCCCGCACATCCTGCGGAGGATATCACCCGGCACCGGCGAAGGGCACTTCTGAATTCCCTTTGATAAATACACCGATTCTGTTCGTATCTAAGGGCGGCGAACCCAACCGTTCGCCCTCCCCGAAGACCCATGACCTGCCACACCTTCCCCTGTTTTTCCCGTCTCCTCCTCGCCCTGACGCTCGCCTTTGCTCCCGTCGTCTCCGCCCAGGAAGGCAAGGACGACCCGGCGCTGGAGCAGTATTTCATCGCGAATGGCGCCTACAA
>JAHEDC010000007.1 GCA_024641425.1 Verrucomicrobiales bacterium
CCCAGAGTCCCGGATTGATTTGCTCTTCTTCCTCCTCGTAGGCGGGAAACTTGGACGACCGGAATTCGACTTGTGTTTTCATGAGGCGTATTCTCTACGGGCAGCCGTGCCCCACCGCCGGAAGCCTCACCTCTTCGCGCACTCACGGCAACCCCGTAGTAGCATCGATTGGAAATGACCGACTTCATCGCCCCCCTTCTTGGAGTAATCAGAATGGCAGCCCTCCCTAAATCCCCAATTCCAACTGCATCTCTCCCGGACGGCGGAAAGCCAGTGTATTCAACGGTAGACGCGGGCGATCCAGCCCGGCCCGGCGGCGGCTAACCTCGAAAAGCTGTCGTATGCCGTCGGCGATCGGGCCCGAACCACGCATGCGCTCGCCGAATCTCCCGTCGTTGAGTTTGCCCCCGCGCATCTCCCGAATGCGGCCGAGCACACGTTCCTTCCGATCCGGAAAGTGCCGCTCCAACCAACCCGAGAAGAGATCGGCCACTCCGTGGGGCAACCGCACCGCCGTGTAAAATGCCCCGACGGCCCCGTGCTCGGCCGCCGCGTTCAGGATCGCCGGGATCTCGTGATCGTTGAGCCCTGGAATCATCGGCGCCGCTGAAACCCCCACGGGAATCCCCGCTTCGGTCAGCTCGCGGATTGCCCGCAGCCGGCTCTCCGGTCCCGAGGCGCGAGGCTCCAATACGCGGGCAAGATCGCGGTCGAGTGAGGTGATCGAAAGATGCACATAAGCAGCCCCGATCGAGGCAAGTTCGGCAAGAGGGTCCTTGTCCCGCGTCACAAGGGCATTCTTCGTGATGATCCCGACCGGATTTCGGAACCGTGCAAGAACCTCCAGACAACTCCGAGTGATCCGCAACTCACGCTCCACCGGCTGGTAGCAATCGGTCACCCCGCTGCAGGCCAGCACCTTCGGCTGCCAGTTCCTCGCCGAAAGCTCACGTTCCAGCAATTCCGCCGCTTTCTCCTTCACCATGATCTTCGATTCGAAATCGACCCCCGCGTTGAACCCAAGATACTCGTGATAGGGGCGTGCGTAACAATACGCACAGCCGTGTTCGCAACCGCGGTAGGGATTCAAACTCGCGTCGAATCCAAGATCCGGACTGTCGTTTGTCGAAATGATCGATTGCGAATCGTCGCGATAATAGACCGTCTTCCTCAATAGCGGCCCGCCCCCTTCGGGGTCGTTGGCCTGGATCTCCTCCATCGCGCCCCAGTCGATCTCCACGCGGAGTTTCTCGAAACGAGTGCCTGGTGACTCCACGGCCCCGCGACCTCGGATTCCCCCGAGGATTTCCTCCGCCGTTGGTTGATTTCGCATATGCCCACAATACGTTCATGCGAACAGATACGTCAACGTGATTCATACATCCGGTAATACGTTTCCCCCATCCCCAGCGCCACATAGGTTTGCCGTGCGGCCTCGTTATCCTTCTCAACGTAAAGACGGAACCCGCAGACGCCTCCGCGTCCTTCCGCCAGCTTCCTCACAAACTCGTAGAGCAACCGGTAGAGCCCGCGTCGCCGGAACTCCGGCCGGACGTAGACGCTCTGGATCCACCAGAAGCATCCATTCCGCCAATCGCTCCATTCGTAGGTCACCATCAGCGCCGCCACCACGCCTTGGACCGGATGCTCCGCGACCACGTAAAAGCCCAAACCTTCGCGTGCGAAGAGGGCGCTTACTCCACCGGCAAGGATCTCACGGTTCAGTTCCTTTCCCTCCGTCTCCAACGCCATGCGCAGATTGAACTCGACCAACGCGTCGATGTCCTCGGTCGTGGACAAACGAATCGCGATCATTCCAGAAGGAGGGACGTCGGGGGGCATCCGGCGACCCTACGCGGGTCGGAGCCCCGTGCAAACCTTGGATTCTCATTGCCAGGCCAATGCGATCCGGCTAGGAGGAACTTCCATGATCCATATCTACCCGGGAATGGGTGCGAACCACCGAATGTATGGCCCGCCCTGGGACGAACTCGAAGGGGCGACCTTCCATAATTGGCCCGCATGGAAAGGCGAGACGGAAATCGCAGAATTCGCAATGCGACTGATTGCCGAACACGGGATCAAGGACGGAGACTGCGTTGCGGGGTCGTCGCTCGGAGGCATTCTCGCCTGCGAGATCGGGAAGCACGTCCCTCTGCGAGTGGTGATCCCGATAGGGAGCGCGGTGAGGCCCGAAGAAATCCATCGTCTCATCTCCGCTCTTCGTCCCCTCTTCCCTCTGGCGCCCCTGCCCTTGCTCAAGGCGCTCTCCGGAAGAATCCCGAACGACCTGACCCGCATGTTTGCGGCCAGCGACCCCGCTTTCATGAAGGCAATGGCTGCGGCCATCTTCCGTTGGGACGGTCTCGCGGATAACGTGCCGCGCTTCCGCATTCACGGTCGAAAGGACAGGGTCATTCCCCTCCCACCGGGAATCGACAGAATCATCGATGGCGGCCACCTCATCGCGATGACCCACGCAAGGGAATGCGTCGAGGCTCTTCGCCAGCACTCTGCCCTCTCGCCGTCCGACCCGTGACCTCTCCCGCCAACTGTTCGCGCGGATTGAACTCTTTCTCGAATCGGTTGTCCGATCCATCACAATTCCCCAGTCCCCACGCCCATGCCACGACGTCCACTTCTCCTCGCTTTCGTTCTCCTCGCGATTCTCGTCGCGGTGTATCTCTTCGGCATCCGGTGGCGCCCCGAAGCGACGGTTCGCCGCCATCACGCCGCCTTCATCGAGGCGATCGAGGACAAGAAATGGGGCAAATGCCGTGGCCTCGTCGCAGGCCAGTATGGCGACAAGTGGGGATTCAACCGCTCCGATGTCACCCTTGCGATCGAGGATGTGGCCGGCCAGTTTCTTATTGTTCTTGATTTCGAATGGACGACCACCAGCCTCATTCCCAGCGATGAAGGCAGGACCTACACTCTCGTGGGAAAGGGCAAGATGAACGGAAAGGGCACGCCCCTGGCCGCCATGATCGTCAACCAGTCCGCAGCTTACGCCGCCGAACCCTTCACCTTCGTATGGAAGAAACAAAGCGCCCTGCCCTGGGACTGGAAACTGCAGAAAATCGAGCATCCGACGCTTGACGTCCCCTCCACCTATCATCCTGGTGACATCGGTCGCGCCTCCCTCTCGTTCTGATTCCGTTTCACGAACTGCGATCCCATTCCTTTTTCCCTCCTCGACCGCCTCGCACATCCTTTGACAAGGCACACCGCTCCCGGCATACTGCAGGGAAGACCAAGCCTCGAAACCCCATTCCAAGCCGCCGCCATGAATTCCTCGTCCCTTCGCCGATCCCCTCTCGCCATCCTCCTCGCCGCCACGCTTGGTCTTGTCATGCTTTCCATCCACGAGGCCCCCGCTCAGGCAACCGCGCCGAAGCGATCGAGTTCGACGACCGACGAGGCGATTCCCACCAAGTTCTGGCACGCCGTCCTGCCCGGTGGCCAGTATATGGTCGCGCTTGGTCGCATCTCGAATATCGGCATTCACGAATACGTGGCCAACGCCACCGCCCGCGTCTACGAGGTCACCATCGCCGCCGATGGGGCCGCCCTCGCGCGTTTCTATTATATGGAGCCCATGACCGACAAGTCACCGCTCAACGTCGGCCAGATTGTTGCCGATCGTATCAAAGGCAGCTCCGACGAACTCGGAAAGCGCACCGGACTCGGCGATGCCTGGCAGAAGGTCGTCAAGGACTACCCGAACACGACCCACGCCCACACCATCGAGTTCCGCCTTGACTACAAGGACGACCTCGAGAAACTCTTCTCCAGCGTTCAACGGGCTTGGGAAACCGGTCGCGGCACCCGCTTCAAGATTGTCAATTCCGAGGGCTAAGGCCTTTTTGGCTTTGGCCTTTCGAAGACAACGGAAATAAGCTTCTTCCATCGAGGCGGAAACTAACTGCCTCTTGATGGCGCTCACGGTCGATTCCTCGCAACTGCGATTGGAATCGATGATTGAAAATGTTTCCCGCGCGGAAACTCTGTTTCGTCCGACGGGTTTCACCTTGCATGAAACCTTTCGCATTCATCGCCGCGTTCTGGCTTGTGATCCCCGGCCTCGCATCCGCCGAACCGTCCCAAGAAATCGATGCTCTCGTCGCCGCAGGTCTCAAGGCCACTGGCATCGAACCCAACGCGCCCGCCACTGACGCCGAATTCCTCCGCCGCACCTATCTTGGGATCGCCGGGCGCATTCCGACCGCCGACGAAAGCCGTGCTTTCCTCGAGAGCAAGTCCCCGGACAAGCGCCCCGAATTGGTCGACGTCCTCCTCGACTCGGACGGCTTCGTCAGCCACCAGTTTAATTACTGGGCCGACATTCTCCGTGCCCAAACCCGCCTCCAGGGAATTCGCGGCAATGCGGGCGATCCCTACATCCTCTATCTCAAGGAAAGCCTCCGGGCGAACAAGCACTACGACGACCTCGTTCGCGAGCTGATCACAGCCTCGGGAGATACCTGGGAATCGGAGGCCGGAGCGACCGGCTTTTACCGGAGGGACAAAGGGATGCCCCTCGACCATATGTCCCTCACCGTGCAGGTGTTTTTGGGAACCCAACTCGCATGCGCGCAGTGTCATGATCACCCCTTCGACGACTGGACGCAGAAGGATTTCTACCAGATGGCGGCCTTCACAAGCATGCCTTCGTTCCAATTGCGCAATGGCGTCTCCGTCGAAATCACCGACAAGTCGGCCGACCTTCGTCGCGTTCAGATGTACCTGCGACGCCAAACTTCGGGCGCGAACGACACGGCGAGCCGTGCGATCGGCCAGATCCTCCGGGACACCCTCGGCTTCGGCATTCCCGACGCGGGGACGGGCACCATCCGGTTGCCCAAGGACTACCAATATGATGACGCGAAACCAGGCGATACGCTTCAGGCGAAAACGCTTTTCGGCGGAGCGGTGCCCTACGATCCCGCGTGGAGCAGTCGCAGTCGCGACGTGGACAGCCCGAACTCTCGGGACGCCTTTGCCGATTGGATGGTCTCTCCGGAAAACCCGCGCTTCACAAAGGTCATCGTGAACCGGCTTTGGAAACGGGTCATGGGACGCGGTCTCGTCGAGCCCGTCGATGATTTCAGGGACGACACGAAGCCCTCGAATCCGGAACTCCTGGCGTATCTTGAAAAGACGATGGTCGCGCTCGACTACGACATGAAGGCCTTCGTCCGTGTCCTCTACCACACGCAGACTTACCAGCGGAAGGCCAACGGCGAGGATCTTGAGCCCGGCGTCGCCTACCAGTTCCAAGGCCCGCTCCTTCAGCGCATGACCGCGGAGCAGATGTGGGACTCGATCCTCACCCTGAAGCTTGCGGACGTGGACGCCTACAAGAACCCGCACGACTCCGGCATTCAGCACGCCGCCTATGCGAAGCTCGACGCGATGGATGCCTCGGAAATGATCTCCTTCATCGACGAAATCCTCGACGAATTGAAAGGCGGAAGCAGCAACATCGGACAGGTCTATGCGGCCTTCGCGAAAAAAGTGGGCGCAGGCGACGCTTACCAGCAAATGGCAGGCGGGCAGGGCATGCGAGTGATGGAGGTGGCCGGCGAACTGTCCCCCGAGCAACGGCAGGTCTTCGTTCAGCGCGGCCCGGAACTTCGGCGTCTCTTTGAGCAAGGGAAGCGCGCACGGGAGGTCGGAGACACCGCCCGCGCCCGCGAGATCTTTGTGAAGGCACAGTCCCTGCGCAAGGAAATGGGGCTCGATCCCGAGAAGATCCGCCGCCTTCTGCAGGGCGGCGGCGGTGGCGCGCCCGGACGCCGTGGCGCGGGTGGCCCGCCGTTCGTTCGGGCTTCCGAGATGGTCTCACCCGCTCCTCCCGGGCATTTCCTGCGTGAATTCGGCAGCGCCGACCGTGAGGCCGTTGAGAATTCCTGCCTCGAAGCCACCACCCCTCAGGCCTTGGAATTCCTCAACGGTATCGTGGACGAGACCCTCCTCGCCGACCGTGACGCCCGGCTCATAAAAGGCCTCGCTGCCGCCGGCGATTCAGCACCGAAGAAAATCGAATTCCTCTATCTCAGCATCTGGAACCGCCTCCCCCGAGCGAAGGAGATCGACTACCTCACAGAGTACGTCCGCGGGACGAAGGAGGGCAACGCCTATCACGACATCATCTGGGCGATGCTCAACAGCCACGAGTTCCGTTTTATTCAGTAATTCACAAACCGACACGCCATGAGAACCCACCGACACCTTTTGCAAGCCGATGAACCAACCCGGCGCGAGTTCCTCACCCGTGCTGCCCGTACCTTGCTCGGCGTCTCGATTCTGCCCATGTCCCTCGGGGCGGTTCGGGCGGAAGCGACTGCCAAGGCGACGGCGAAGCGCGTGATCTACCTCTTCATGACCGGCGGGATGAGTCAACTGGACACTTTCTCGCCCAAGCCCGAGGCCAGGGATGTGCAGGGCTCGACGACCGTTATTCCGACGAGCGCAGACGGCATCCGCATCGCGTCGAGCTTACCCCGGTTGGCGAAGCAGATGCACCACGTTGCGGTCATTGAATCCATGAATTCAAACCAGGGCGCGCACGAACAAGGCGTCTATTACCTGCACACGAACTACACCATGCGCGGGACGATCCAGCATCCCGGACTCGGGTCCTGGATTTCCTGTCTTGCCGAAAAGGCGAACCCGACGCTTCCTTCCAGCGTCGTCATCAATGGCGGTAGCCGGATCTTCGGAGCCGGCTACATGGAATCGAAGTTCGCCCCGCTACCGATCGGGAATCCCTCGGCAGGCCTTCGCAATAGCCGCCTCGCCCATGGCGTGACCGAGCCCGTTTTCCAGCGCCGCCTCGACCTCGCCCAGACAATGAACACCTCGTTCCTCAGCCGCATCGACAACAAGAAAACCCGTTCCTACCGCGATGTCTACGACGAGGCGCTCGCCCTGATGAAGAGCGAGGATCTGAAGGCTTTCGATATCACCGAGGAATCCTCCGCGACCCGCGAGAGCTACGGCGATTCGGCCTTCGGGCAAGGCTGTCTTCTTGCCCGCCGTCTTGCCGAGCACGCGGTCCGCTTCATTGAAGTCGATCTCGGTAACTGGGACACTCACCAGGACAATTTCAACCGCGTGCCCGATCTCGCCGCGGACCTTGACCAGGGCATGGGCGCGCTCCTCGGGGATCTCGCGACTCGCGGGATGCTCGAGGACACCCTCGTCGTCCTCGCCACCGAATTCGGGCGTACCCCGGACATCAACGGAGGCGATGGTCGAGACCACTACCCGAAAGCCTTCACCTGCCTTATGGCGGGCGGTGGCGTAAAAGGAGGCCAAGTTTACGGAAAGACCGATGCCGAAGGCCGTGAGATCGCCGAAAACAAGGTCGAGGTACCGGATTTCAACGCCACCATCGGCCACGCTCTCGGACTACCGGTGGCACAGGAAATCTTCGCCCCCAACGGGCGCCCGTTTACCATGGCCAACAAGGGAACTCCCATCGCCATCTTTTAGCCGCGCGGGCCGACCTACTCCGAGGGCAAGGGAATCTGGTGTTGGTTCCGCAGATAGGCGATCAGGTTTCGAACCTGCTCCGGCGCGATCGCCATGAACAAGCCTTCCGGCATCACCGAGTTATCCAGTGTCTCCAATTTCGCGATTTCCTTGCGATCGAGGGCGCTGATTTGCCCGGCGGAATTCAGCGTGACCGTCCGGTCGTCCTGGATGGCCACGGCTCCACTATAGACGCGCCCGTCCTTCATTGTTGCCATCGTGATCTTGAATTCGACGGGAACACTCGCGTTCGGGTCAATGATGTTCTCCAGCAGATAGTCGATGTTGTCCCGGTTCGCTCCCGTAAGATCGGGCCCGAGCGAGCCTCCCTCGCCATACAACATGTGGCAGGAGGAACAGACCTGCGTGAAAGCCAAGCGCCCCCGGGAAAGATCGGCATTCCGCAGATGCTCGTCGGTCAGTTTTGCCTTCCACTCGCGGATAAGCCGCTGCTTGTCCTCGGGAGTGCTTCTTACGGATCCCCACCGCTCCTTCAGAAGCGCATCGATCTTCGGGTCACCGAACGCACCCATTTGCCGCGCCGCGAAAGCCGGAATATCACTCTTCGGGATCCATCCTTTTCCCACCGCCTCCAAGAGCTTTAGGGCGAATGCGGGCCGCGAAGATAAGGTCAAGACGCCCGCGTTGCGGCCTTCGAAGTCGAGATTCCCGTAACGTCCGATGACGAGTTCAGGAATTTCCGGATCGTCATAGGACGCGAGCGCGCGCAAGGCTTCGATGCCGACTACCTTGTCTCCAAGCAGGCGCTTCACCAAGGCCATGCTGCCCTCCGGCTTGTTCTCGGCGACCACGCGCAGGGCATTTCGCCTCGCCTCAGGGGGAGCACTCTCATCGGCCGCCACGTCGAAGAGGACTTCCAAAGCCTGGCCGTCCCCGAACACCACGGCGATCTCCTTCACCATGCGGGCCGATTCGTCCGACGCTCCGCCAAATGCAGTTGCCATCGCGTCCCACCCTCCGACTGGCTCCGCCTTACGCCAACCGCGTACCGCCGCCGCCATTCCACGCAGTAAGTCTTCGGCAAAGGCGGCGTCGGCGCGCTTGATCGAGCCCTTCAGCAACACCGCCACCGGTTCAGGGCGCGTCGCCGCATCGAGCATGAGTCGTCGCATGATGAACTCGCGTACTTTCGGAATCCGGCTCGCTTCGGCCAAGGCCACCGCCCGCTCCGGTTGCATCGTGACGCCCCCCTCGATGCCGTACCAGATCATGAGCGGTAGATTGTGGTCCCCGATATCCTCCTCATGGTTTGCGAGGGATTCCGCGATTTGCCAACGCTGATCAAAGGGCAGTTTTTGCAAGGTGCTCGCAAGATACAAACGCACCAGTCCCGATGTGTCGTCACTGGCCAATCCCGCGAAGCGACTTACTACCGATGGGGTCATCAACCCGTTATCCACCAAAAGCCGCAGCGCCCACACCCGCATTTCCTCGCCTTCGTCTGCCAGTAACCCGGAAAGCGTTGCCTCGTCAGCCGCACCCACCCCATTCAAGGCCCAGAGAAAGCGGAGTTTTCGGGTCAGGTCAGGATTCTCCGCGATCTCCCGCAACGCCCGTTCCCTCACGGCGGCGACAATCTCCGGAATGCCCGCCCTTTCCTGAAGAATCCGGCGCGCTCGTCTCACGTACCAATCGTTCTTGTGGGACTGCAGGTCGAGCAATTCTCCGATTTCCTGCTGCCGGAGATCGAATCCCTCTGCCGGCGCAACAGGTGAGCCATACGCGATCTTGTAAATGCGTCCACTCGTCCGGTGCACCCCGTCATTGTCGTGACACTCGCCCAAGTCGACCCAGTCACTGACAAAGACCCCGCCGTCGGGGCCACTCTTGATCGTCACTCCCTTGAACCATGGTTGGTTGGCGAAAAGGAAATCCGGCGCCCGTTTGCCCACGTAGCCCGAGCCGGAACGCACAAGGAGATTCTCGTTGATCCGGCGACCGTGCGTGTTGCACATGAAGATAGCGTTCCGGTATTCGTCCGGCCAATTGTCACCAAGGTAAATCATCCCGCCACAGTGGGAATGCCCGCCACCGAGTTCGCCATGCACGCCGCTTGTGTCCCGCGAATCGGTCCAGTTCTTTCCGTTGTCCCAATGGTAGTGATCCGCGTGCTGATCGAGGAGTTCGAAGACAAAGGGATTGGAATCCGCGCCGAACATGCGCTTGAAGTGCGCCCCGGGAATCGCATGCCAGAGGTGGCCGATCACATTGTTGGTGAAGAACATCTCGCCGAAGTCGTTGTAATCGAGCCCCCACGGGTTCGTAGTCCCTTCCAATACTTTCTCGAAAATCCTTCGGGTCGGGTGGTAGCGCCACAGACCGCAGCTTAGTTTCTGCCTTTGATTGGTCGGAGTGCCCGCCACCGCCGCATAGGATGGCGCGGTGATCCCGTGCCGCCCGTAGAGCCAGCCATCCGGCCCCCAAAACAGTCCGTTGACGATGTTGTGCCCGATGTGCTCTACGTCAAAGCCGTCGACCCGTACCTCGGGATCGCCGTCAGGGACATCGTTACCGTCCGCGTCAGGAAGAAAGGCGAGCTTCCCGTCGTTGAGAATCCACACGCCGCCGAAACCGAAGGCAATGCTCGTAAGCGCCTTCCCCTGCTCCCAGAAAACTTTTCTTCCATCGGCGCGCCCGTCGTTGTCCTTGTCTTCCAGAATGACGATGCGGTCGCCGGAGTTCAAATCAAAGCCGTGTCCGGTGTAGGTGTAGTTCTCCGCGACCCAGAGCCGTCCCCGGTCATCGAATTCGAAATCGATCGGCTGCTGCACGTCGGGCTCCCCGGCGAACAGCGTTACCGCGAAACCGTCTGGAACCGCGATCGCGTCCGCAGCATCCTGAGGCGATGGCGGATGCTGCAAGGGATCCTGCGTATTTCGAATCTCCGGAAACTCGGTGGCAACGGCTAGGACACCGCAGAATGAGGAAAGGAGGAGTGGAAAACGGGACATTTGGGAAAGTCTACCGCATCATTCCCGGCGAAAGCGATAGCGAAACGAAGCGGGGATTGGCAGTCGCGATGAGACGCGAACCCATTTGAGCGGCGGTGCCGCTATGCGACCGACGAGGAAGGCCGGGCCTCCGGTTCGCGCATCCTGATCGCGGCGAGCAGCATGACGAGCAATTGGCTGACAACGAAGCCGATGAGCCAGAGGTAAGCGGCATCGAGGAATCCGTAGGAGTGAAGACCAACGCCAAGCATGTTGGTGCCAAACCAGGACCAACTCGTAACGACGTTTCCGAAAACGGCCATCATCATGAGACCACGTTCCTTTATCATGCCCCCCCACCGGGCATGAAGGATGGTGGCATTCCAGAGGACGATAAGGACCGCCCCGTTTTCCTTCGGATCCCAACCCCAGAAACGGCCCCAGCTTTGATCGGCCCAGATCCCACCAAGAACGGTACCGACGAAACTGAAAAGGGTGGCAAAGCAAACAATGCCATAAACCATTCCCCTGAGCGCTTTCCGGGTGTCGGGGGAAAGCTGGCCGAGGCTGCGGCCGATGATCGCGAAGATCGCGAGAATACCGGCAAGGAACGTGGCGGAGTATCCCAGAGTGACGACGATGACATGGGTTGCGAGCCAGAAGTTCGAATCGAGAACGGCTCGCATCATCTCCAACGTATCCCCGTTGAGAGAGAGATGGTGCGCGATCACAAGAGTCGAGAAGCCGATGACTGCGGCGACGGCAGTCCCGAGCGCCTTCTTGTAGATCATCTCGAGAACGATGCTCAGGGTTATGGCTCCCCACCCGATGAAGACGGCGGAAGAATAGAGGTTCGTGACCGGCGGGCGGCCCTCAAGGAGCATTCGGGCGATGAGCCCCCCCGTATGGAGGAGGAAGCCGAGAAGGAGGATACGAAAGGCGGCCTTCGCGAGGGAATTGCCCCAACCCAGCCACGACAGGATCGCGGCGAGGAACGCGAGGACATAGAGCACCATGCACAGATAAAACGGAGCCAAGCGGTTGAAGTAGACCTCGCGTGCCGCTTTCCGTGCCTCGACGGGCCGTGCCCCGGCAACCCAATAGCGCATTTCAAGGACCGCCTGATTGAATTTTGCCACGCCGGCCTCCCCACCCTCCCCATAGCCGTCGGCGATACGCGCGTAATTGACGAGATAGGGATGGTATTCTCCGGTATCGATGGCAACGATCATCGATTCGCCGATCCGACGCCACTCGCTGTCGTCGCCAAGCGGAGGCAGCGGGATGAAGTATCCCGATTTCGGAAGCCTGAAGACGGGAGTCATCACGGCGGTCATGGCGTCGAGCACGGCCCCGTCGAATTCCTTTCCCTCGGCGCGCTTTTCCATTTCGGCACTGCCTTTCTCGGCGAGGTCGCGGAATTCCGCGAGGCGGGCCTCGTAGCTTCCGCTGCCGGGAAGGAAAAGTGATTGACGAAGATTCTCGTAGAGTTGCAACTCGCGTTGAAGTTTCATCAAGGCGCGTTCGTAGGCTTTCCACAACGGCTGCTCAATGGCCGCGATACGCGCTGCTTCGGTCTCGATCTTCTCCCGCGACACTTGGATTTCCGCATAGCAGAAAAGCTTCCCGTCCTTCTCGCTCTTCCCGATTTCGCTCAGCACCTCACCGTGATGGATGACAAAGAGTTTCCGCACGTCGGCAGCATCGGGATTGAAAAGTACCTCCAGCAGCCAGGGCATGGCGGCAAGGGTTTCCTCCCCTTTGGGGCGAAGTTCCTGTTTGCCCCTCAGAACGAGGAGCGCGTTTCGGGCCACGGAGCCAAGCGGCTGCACACGACCGTTGGCGAGCACCGGTACTTTGGCGAGTTCCCCGAAATGATACCCATCGCCCTGCCTTCCTGCCTGCATGGCAACCGAAACCAGCCAGAGAAGGCAAAGGGCGGGAAGAATTACCGGGAGCAGGTCTTTGATGCGCGCGCTCATTGATTCCGACGGGAGAGGAAGCGGCCGAGGTTCAAGAGAAAGGCGACGACCAGACCGAGGGTCACAAGCGCGCACGAAACGTAGGGTAGAATCCAGACCGGGTTCTTCACCACCTGGAGGATACTGGTCGTATCCGCGTTGTCGAAACTGGCCTGGTAAAAAGTAAGTCCGTCGTAGCGAAGCGGGTTGTTCATATAGATCACCACCTCCCGATCTTCGCCACTCTCTGGATTCTTCAATCGCACCTGACTGGAAAAATTCTTCGGTATTTCCGTACCCTCGTAGCGGTCGTGCTTGAAGTCCTTCAGCGTGATGGTGTAAGGCAGATAGTCTCGACGCTCGCGAAGGAAGAGTTGGAAAGTCCGGTCGCCAACGGTTGCCTCCTGGGTGAGGGCGATGGCATTGGAAAGAAGGTAAATTCCCGCATTCTCCTTTGCATCCGGCACTACTAGCTCGACATAGACCGCCGGAGCGTCGCGACGGTTTGGCGCTGTCTCTCGAGGCTGCTCGATGGCCATGGTCTGCCGACCGATTCCTCGGGTCGCAGGCGTCGGGCTGCCTTCGCGGGGCGGAAATGTCGCGTTTTGGAAATACTCGACGATCCGAAGTGAGAACGGCAATGAGCCTTCGGCGAAGACCGCGCCCTTCACGAGTCGACTCTGGGGAATGGCGACGACCCGCTCTTTCCCCTCCGCATTCGACTCGATGACGACGAGTTCCACTTCACGGGGCCGCGTAACGAAATTACTCGTCTGGCCTTCGTCGAGGCGCATTTGCGATTCCACAGTCATGATGCCGGTTAGGAGTTCGCCGACAAGGAGCAGCGCGACGCCGGAGTGAATGAGGATCATTCCCAGTTTTCGGGCCTGCCACTTGAAACGCATGACGTGCGCGGCAAGCAGGTTGGCAAGAAGCAGTGTCCCCAAAAGCCATCCACCGGGAAGAGGAAAGCGCCATCCCCCCGGGGCCCCGAAGTCGACCCACGCGATCCACGCTCGAAAATAGCGACGCTGCACCTCATAGATCCCGAGATGGACCTGATCGAGCGTGGCGATGAAGATCAGGATCATGCTGGCCACAAGCAGCAAGACCGTGAGCCGTAGCGAGGTGAAGAACTTCAGAGGGGCGATCATTTCGGGGCCGCGGTTTCCACAAAGCGAATGAATTTCTCCTTCTCCGCCGCCACCACGTCGAGATCCCCGGCCATCTTGAAGAACCAAGTGCGGGCTCCCACTTGGCCCATGGCTCCCAGGATGGCAGCCTTCCGCCCTTCTCCGAGAAGATCATCGGCACTCTCGAAATGAACCAGAGTAAGCGCCCCAAGTCCGGAATTGAGAGGCAAGGATTCGGCCTTCAGTTCCTGCTCGGTCAGGTCCCGCAGTTGCATCTGTGTCCGCCAAAGGTTCAAATTCGCTTCAAGGCCTCCGCCATCGTCCTTGAGCGAGACGACGGAAACGTCGGCCTCGTGCCCTCCGGCTCCCTTGACCCGGAAACTCGCCAGTCGCATGGAACTGCCCTGGGACTCTTCCCACCCGGCAGGAACATCCAGCTTTGGCGCGGCCACTTCGGGCAGCGCCGGAGGGGCCTCCTGTTCATGCGCCCCCGAATGATCGTGGGCTATCTCCACGGATTGAAGGAGCATCATGAAATTCTCCTTCTGCGCCGCAATCGCCGCCGAACTGCCGGTCATCTTGAAGAACCACATTTCGGCGGCGACTGGAAGCTGCGCCGCGAGTATGCCGCCAGCTTCCGCTCCGTCGAGGGCGAATACCTCGAATTCTCCCTGGCCATCCGAGACGGAAACCTTTTCGGGCGACAATGCTTCCTCGGTCGTAGGTCCCAGGTTCAACTGGCTCCGCCAGCGGTTGACGTTGGCAAGCGTCCCCCCGGCCGTGCCGCCGAGACGAATAACCGTGATCGCCGCCTCGGAACCATCGCCTCCGTCCGCCGTGTAATTGCCGAGCCGGGTTCCGTCGGGAGGAAGCTCTTTCCAGCTTTCCGGCTTCGCCCAGCGCACCATCGTCTCATCAGCGGGGGACGATGTTCCACCTGACGGGACACTTTTTTCCTCACCCGTTCCCGCCGTGACGTGATAGACCCGGACTGGCTCCTCGCCGCAGGCCGCGAGCAACAGTGCGAATCCCGGAGCAAGCAGCTGCCGCCCCTGTATCACCCATGATCTAGGCATCGAGGACAATGTTCCCGTCAGGCACGCAAATGCAGGGTAGGCAGCAGCCCTTCTCAAGTTTGTCGAAAGTAGGCTTTGTCGAATACTTTACTTTCCCTTCGACCAGAGCCGTCATGCAGGTTCCACATTTTCCTAGCCAACAGGCGGTTGGGATCTTGACTCCCTCGGATTCGGCGAACTTCACGAGGTTCGCGATCTCACCGTCGATGCCCACCTTCTTGCCTGTCCGCTTGAAATCAACAGACGCCGAAACCTTGACCGACTTCGTGACTTGCATGAAGGCCTCGTCGTGGACCCGGGATTCCGGAACCCCCCATTCGGCCAAACCGTCGCGGACACCGTTCATCATCGGTGGTGGGCCACAGGTGTAAAAGTCGAAGTTGGCGGACGGGAGGAGCCTTTGGAAAAGATCCGCGCCAACCCGCCCCGCATAGTCATAGTCTTCCCCGAGCCGGTCGCTGCTGTCGGGGTCACTGTAGCACACGACGAAATGGACATTCGGAATCGCCGCCGCACGCCAGGCACGAATCTGCTCCTTCAGCATATTCTCGCTGCCGTTCCGCACCCCGTAGAAAAACCAAACCTCGCGCCGGGCCTTTTCCTCGATGATGGCGTTCAGCATACTCAACACAGGAGTCACGCCCACTCCCGCACCCGAAAGGACGAGACCTCCGCTATCATGTGGATTGATGGCGAATTCGCCAGAGGGAGCTCTCACGTCGAGGATGTCCCCCACATTCACCGAGTCGTGGAAATGTCCCGATACCTTGCCGGGCGGCAGTCCAGCGGGCTCGCGCGGAGCGAGCACTCGCTTGATGCTCACCCGGTAATGGTCAGGGCGGTGGCAGTCCGAAAGGCTGTAGCACCGAACAATCTCCTTACCGTCGAGATCAAGACGGAAGGTGAGGAATTGGCCAGGCTGAAACGAAGGCAAAGGAACCTTTCCGTCGTTGGGAACAAGATAAAACGAACAAATACCCCCCGGTTCCGGAGTTTTCCGGTCGACCCGGAACTTGCGGATTCCATTCCATGCCACCGGAAGCGATTGTTGCCGCTCCCGGACTCCTCGCAGGGTTTGGAGTTTCTCCTCAAGAAGACGGAGTCGAGCCGCTGCGGTCTTTCCAGTCAGGGAGACAAGGCGACAATACTGCGCGAGCATGAGCAGCATCACGAGAGTCGCTCCACCGAGGAGGACAAGACCAAGAGTCTGAAGGATATTGGCGAGCATGAATGAAGGGTACCACGACAGTTGGGGAAAGGCGCCCTAGAATTTGATGCGCATTTCGCACCGGGCGCCGTGTCCAACTTCCCCATCATCGTAACCCGCGAAAAATCCATCAAGAACAAAAATTGCATGCTGATCAAGGGCCTGCTGATACCGCAGTCCGATGCCGCCGCCAGAGCGGGCATTCCCGTCGGTCGAGATCCGCCCCCCAATCTCACCCACCAGTTGTTTGGTGTTCAACTTGTCGAAGAAGTGCTGGTATCCCAGAGCTGACCCCACCGCATCATTGCTTCGATTCCCAAGCGCGGAGCCATAGCGGCCAAGCCCGACGGCCTCGAAAAGAATGCCTGTCTGGCCAAGCGGCCCACCTGTGGCCGAGTCCCGCGCAGCGGATGTGTAGTCGTCGATCCCCCAGAAAGTATTGAGGTAGGCGATGTCATCGTTGTAGTCCATCGTTCGGGAGATCTGCGCGAAAAGGAGCGTTCCGGTGTCAACCGCCGGCGTCTGTTCGTCAAGTGCCCAGGAGAAATTGGCCCTGAGCGTGGAATTCAATTTGCCCCACCGGCGGGTCTGGCCAAACCCCGCAAAGAAGCCATCGCCCCCTGTTTCATCGGACGCGGAAACGTATGCCACATCGGCTTCGTAGGTCGAGCGATCATAATCAAACGCCGAAAACAGACCGAAAAGGTTGGCGCTGTCGTCAACAAGGTTGTCCCCGCGATTCACTTCGTTGAAACCCCAGAGAGCCGTGATCCGGGACGCGGAGGAACCAAAGAGAAAGAGGGAGGATCGGGTGATTCCGATGGCATCGATGGAATCGTTAATCATCATGCCGTCCTGAAAGGAAAGTGGCATGCGACCAACCGCGAATCCATAGTCGAGACTTTTTGAGTCGCTGAGATCGAGGTTCGGAAAAAGTTCCCCGAAATCTCCCTCAAAATAGAGACTCCGAATGTTAGCGTTGAAATTGTCCTGCCATCCGTCCTCGCCATCGCCGTCAAAGCGATATCCCGAAAAGTTGCCGCGCCGGTCCAACGGCCGAATACCCACGAGAATTCGCTCGGTCGGGGTGAGATAAAGGTTGGCAAAGAGATCGAGCCGGTTGGCCCAGTCAAACGATTCCGCCAAGCCGTTGTCATAACTCTGGATAGCGGTCCGGTACTCCCCGTAGATGACGAGAACCGGCTGCCAGACCGCTCCGGTGGGAATCTCAAAACCAGGATTGATCTCCCCTTGGCCCAAAAACGGGTTCCGACCGAAAATCGTCTTCCGTTGGGGTACTTCCTTGCTGAAGTCTCCGGTCTCGTTCCTCTCCTTGATGAGCATCTCCCGTTCGCGATTGACTGGAAACAACAAATCCTCAATCACTTCTGTCGTCGGCTTGGGACGCTCGAGAAAGTCATCCCCAATCGTGTCCCACGGCACCGCTTCATCACTGAGGCCCAAGGCATCCTCATGAGGGGAGGAATCCCCACCATGCGCTTCCTCCGCACCCCGGGAAAGGGTGGTCAGGAAAGGGAAAAGGCACCAACATGTAAGCGATAGGAATCCCGGATTTTTCATTTCTGGACGTGTGTTTTTGGTAGCGAGTGTGGAAGCGAATGTCCCGGGGAGAATCGAGCTGCAGATATAGCCCGCCAGCGAGTGGGTTTTCTTTATCCTTTGCCAGCCTCCGGCGTAGCTGAAACGGCCGTCACCGGCGGAGTTACGGGATCTATCGGCGAGGAATCATCACCCTTCTCGGGAGCATCGGCAGGGGGAGTATCTCCCTCCTCTTTCGTGTCGCCTTCAGGAGGCGTTGGTGGGTCACCGAAACTCTCTTCTACCGGTTCGTCACCGAAACTCTCCTCTCCTTCCACCTCCATAAGGATGTCCTCAGGGGCAAGGCTATCCGGTGAAAGCTCGATGATGCCCCCACCGCCCATTTCGGCCTGTTTCTCTTCGAATTTCGGATCGTAGGGGAAGGGAATCTCTCCCGCCGCCATGATCTCAGACTCCGTCGGGCTAAAATCCCATTCGTTACGGCTTCCGTCGATGACGAATTTCTTTTCCCAGAGAACCAACGCGCCGCCCTTCCGATCCTCGTCCCGCTGGGACGAGGACACTCGATGGCCGAACGCCACCCGTTTTGCCACTTCCTTCGGCGACAGATTATAATCAAATCCGACAATACTAATGGTCTTAATCAGATTGATCGGGACCATCTGCGAAACGAATTTTGCCTCCACGGTGTAGGGACGGGCTCCCGTAAGCGCCTCCGCAGGCACATTATAATCGGCCCAGCGCGAATCATTCGGAGCGAGAACCCTCGCCTGTTTCCGGGCCGCCCCGGGACGCGCCACGAGAATACCCGGCCGGGTATCAGGACGGATGTAAGGAAGCGGATCCAGCGAGTGGTTCACTGCGAGAACCTGCTCGCGTTCGCCACCGCGAAGGTTCCTTGTGATGAACTTCGACTGCAGGTTGAACAAGTCCTTGTCCTCTTTCCACTTCAAATCATAAGGTAACCGCTTCAGTCCTGCGGCATCCTTCCAGGCCGTCTGCTGAATATACTGAGACGACTTGTCCGCGTCATGGTGGACGTAGGACGAATGAAGATCGCGGACATCTCCGTTCGGATCGCGATCGCCAGACTGATAAATAACCCTTCCCTTCGCGTCCTTCACCTTCACGTCGAGATAGATGAGGCGCTCCGCGTCAAACCCGGTCGGCACCCCATGCCCGTCGGTTCCGTTCTTCACCTGGATCCGGAATGCAAGCCCCTTCGAGTCATCGCGCGTAACCTCCGTTTTGCCGAGTTGGAAACCACGCCGCAGAACCTGATGACGCTCGACACTGATTTGATTTAACAATCGGAACTGATCATTGAGCAGCAGACGAAAGTCCGAGCGATTCTGACGATCATCCCAGGGCCATGGCAAGGCCATCTCGGCCTTCTCGTCCTCGCGGACTTTCTTCTCAAAGGCGCTCTCGGCATCGCCCCAGCCGTCTTCCCATTTGAAATCAAGCATGTGCGCCAGACCCGCGCGTTCGGCGACCTCCGTCTTCCCATCCTTCTCCTCCTGCCGCTGCCACTCCCAAAGCTTATCGCGCAAGGCCTTCGAATGGGGAAACATCCCCGGATGCACAATCGAGTAATCCGGCCCCGCGAACATGTGATTCGTGCGCTTCCGGGGAGGGGTCGTCGTACCATACCCTGGATCGCCTTCCTTCACCCAAACGCCGCCGCCAATCCGGGCGGCGGGCCCCTGCGCGAAATTATCCTCACCGTCAAGCTTCTTGCCGGGAATCTTGCCCATATGGCAGTCCTGACAGGTCTCGCCGTCCTTTGCTGCGGGCGAGTTCTTGAATTGGGTAAAGGCCTCCTCCAAACGGAAGCCGTTCAGCAAATTCACATCATGGCATGTCCCACAAAATGCCGATGTGGAGATCGGATCGAATTTCACCACGTCGCCATGCACCTTCATCTGACCATCGTCCTCTTCGGAAGACTTGAGGTTCGAGACCTTGCCCAGCATTTCCTTGAGAATCGCGTTGCCTTTTGGCCCGTAGACCGGTTGGTACATGTCGCCTTCCAGCACTGCGGTCCGTCCGCTGACTTTCCCGTAATTGCGATCCACCCGATGGCAGACGACACAAGTGATCCCTTCGAGGGAGGCCGGGTGCCGCTTTAAGTTGCTTGTAAAGATTGGCTCCTCCCTCTGCATCCCGATCTGCGTGTGACAGCGAATGCAGAAGTCCCCATTCGTGCCGGACGTCAATTTGAAGAGTGCCGCCTGGAAGGCGTTGAAGACCGGACTCATCTGCGCATAGGCATGGGCGGACACCGACCACTCGCGGTAGTGATCCGGGTGACATTGGGCGCAAGTCGCGGCCGAGGGAAATCGTTTCTCGCTCTCCAGAAGATCAAGGAAGCGGGCATGTGCCTCCGCCGCATTTTTGAATGTCACCTCGGTACTGACATCCACATCATCGGCACCGTCTTCGATGTGGTCACTCGTTCCGGGCGGGAAGAGGTCGGAAGCGCCCCCTCCGGAAAAGTCGATCTCTCCCCCTTCACTGCCACCGCCTGAAAAGTCCTCTTCGCCCCCGCCACCTCCAAAATCCTCCGCTTCCTCACCGCCACCGAAACTCTCTTCTTCACCGACCTCACCTGCGGCCGCCTCTCCAATTCCCTCTTCAATCATCGCCTTCTCTTTTGACTCTTCAGCGGCGTCGATGCCACCATCGGCTTCGACAGGGGCGTCAATGCCACCATCGGCGTCGATCACGACGGCACCCTTGATCTCGGCGGGCGGCGCGGGAGCCTCCAGGACATTCGTCGTATTGCTGGCATCCCCTTCGTCCTCCGCCGAGGCAGTGAGCGCCCAGAGGACTGAAAGACTTCCCGCCCCGACGAGGACAACGGCAAGGGATCGCCCCATCCGCGCCCTCTGCGAAATCGAAAGTCGACCTGCGGCGCGACGGGCACTCCTCGTTAGACCAGTGAGGATCGTGTTCATAATGGTGGCGATATTTGTTTTGATTCCTGTTGGTGCAATGTGCGGAGAGGCGAATTTAGGCTTGCCTCTCCATTGCAAATCCGCTTATTTTCGGAACAATTCCCATTAATTCCTAGCGGTCCGGCGGAATCTCGGCAACAAGATTTTTCGAAATAGTTAACATTTCTTACCTTTTTCCCTCGTCATTGTCCTGTTGCTGCGTTTCACTGAATCTAAATTTGAATCCAGAAATCTAAAAGGCACCATGAAAAATCGCGTCACCATTTCACTCTTCGCGACGGGACTGTTCCTCGTCGTGGCAGGACAGTCGAACGGTCAGGCCATCTCCACATTGCACCCGGAGAACGTCATCGGCTCCGAGCGTTGTGAGGAGTGCCACAAGGAAGAGGTCCTCGCGTGGAAGGCTTCGACCCACTCCCGAAGCAACAATGTCCATCGTGACGCCAAGACAAAGGAACGGGCCGCCGAGATCGCCACGAAAATGGGGATCAAGAACGTCAATGACATCCCCGCCCATCCACTTTGCACCGAGTGCCACTTCACCCGTCAGAAAACAACCGTTTTGAAGGTCATCAGCGGGGTCAGTTGCGAGTCGTGCCACGGAGGAGCAAAGAACTACCGCGATGTCCATGGCAAAAAGGATGAAATTCCGGATCGCGCCGAGCGCCAGAAGCGTTCCAAGGCAGCTGGGATGCTCTACCCGCACGAAACCTACAAGGTGGCGGAAAACTGCTACAATTGCCACATCGTCCGCGATGAGAAGCTCGTGAATGTGGGGGGACACAAGGCTCGCAGCGACAGTTTCAATCTGGTGGACTGGACGGCGGGCGAACTGCGTCACAATTTCTATGACACAAGTTACGAACGCCACGAGAAGGAGAATCTGGATACGCGCATCGAGCGCAAGCGTCTTTTCTTCACGGTCGGCATGACTCTCGATCTCGAGTATAGCCTGCGCGGGCTCGCCTCGGGAGTTCAGAAAGGGAGCAACTTCCCCTTCCGCACCACGATGGGTAAGCGCGCCTACGATATCATCAATAAGGAACTGCCCGCCGTTATCGCGAAATTGGGGGGTGAAGGCGCTGCGCCGAAGGAACTCGTCGAAATCCAGAAGATCGGCAAGGGCACGAAACTCACTGGAGATGCCGCCGACATCGTAAAGGCGGCGGATGCGATCAACGCCCAGATCGAGGCCTTTAGCGCAAGCCAGGATGGAACCGGTCTCGGGGCCATCGACGCATTCCTTCCGAAGAACCCGAAGGGCACTCCTTACAAGCCGTAGCGACCGACCTGCCGGGCTGGAATGGTGTCCCCACCAGTGGATGCCGGACTTGAAGGAGGGGAACAAGGTTCTCCCACCCTACCCGCTGCGGTTCCCTGAGCGAATTCAATGGAGGGTACGACCTTACCAGAGTCAGAACGTCCCCAGCGTTGGGATGCCCCCTTCGCACCGGATATGGGTGCGGGAGATGTGGCCCGATTGCTGAGGGTAGAGCCCTTTGCGTCCATTGATCAGAGTCGTTTTCCCCGGCATCTCGCCCTCGAAGGCATCCTTCGCAACGACACGCGGGTGCTGAATCTCGCTGCCGGTGAGATCATCGTTCGGGAAGGAGACTACGGAAATTCCGCCTTTCTCATTCTCAAGGGCGGCGCGAAGGTCTTCCAGCGCAGTCTTCCGACGGAAATGCTCGGTCGTGGCACGCAGGGGAAAAAGAGTATCCTCAAGACGATCGCGCGTGCCTTCAGGAACTCGCGCACGCCAGAAGTGCGTGTCCATCATACGCAGCGGAGCTTCAAGACGAGCGAAAAAACGGGAGTCCTTATCCAGGACTTTCCGAGGGTCATCCGCGAACACGCTTCAGAGGCCATCCAGTGCGGCGAACTCTTCGGCGAAATTGCCGCTCTCGGTAGGACCCCTCGGGTGGCAACGATCGTGGCTTCGGAGGACGACACCGAGGTGCTCGAACTTCGCTGGCAAGGCTTGCGGGACATCATGAATTTCGCTCCTGCCTTCAATGCGTATATTGAAAGCCGGTTCCGGAAATACGGACTCATATCCCTTCTCCGCGCCCTCGACATCATGGATCGCCTTCCTCCCCAGGCCGCCGAGGAAGTCGCCACCCACACCGTTTTCGAACGCTACGGCCGTTTTGACTGGTACGGTTCCTACCAACAGATGCTCAAAAGCCGATCCGCCACCGAGCGCCTTGGCAAAGAACCCCTGATCCTCCAGGAAGGCGACTACCTCAACGGCCTCATCATCGTGCGGGGAGGCTTCGTCCGGGTAAGTAGACACTACAACCACGGCGAGCAGACCATTTCCTATTTGGGGAAGGGCCAGTACTTTGGACTCCGCGAAATCTACCACAACCATCTCCATCCCGACAGACCGGCTCCCGCTCAACTTTCCCTGCGGGGCGTCGGCTACGTCGATATTCTGGTCATTCCCACCAACCTCGTCGAGGAGCACATCATCCCCCATCTCACGCAGACGGAAATTCGCGATCTGACGGCCCACCCCCTCTCCACGATCGCCGGCTCGGAATTGTTGAGTTCAGCTCCCGTTTCCGCCGAGAGCGAGGCTACGGACGCGAGGAAGATCCTCGGGGCGAACATGATTGAGTTCTTCATGGACCGGAGGGTGATCAACGGCGGCGCCACCATGCTGATCGATCTTGATCGATGCACACGTTGCGACGATTGCGTAAGGGCGTGCGCCTCGACCCACGATGGCAATCCCCGCTTCATCCGCCAAGGCCCCAACCAGCAGGGCATCCAGGTCACACAGGCTTGCATGCATTGCCACGATCCCATCTGCATGATCCCCTGCCCCACCGGTGCGATCCACCGTCGGGAGGGTGGCGAGGTCGTCATCAACGACGATACCTGCATCGGGTGCGCGAATTGCGCCGAAAACTGCCCTTACCATAACATTCAGATGGTCGAGATCCGCTCCGAGAGCGGCGAGATCCAATTTCCCGTCAGCCTTGACGCCGAGGGCAATATCGTCTTCGGCAAGGACAAGAAGATGATACCCCGTACCGACCAGGGCCCCGTCCGCAGGGCCACCAAATGCGATCTCTGCTACGAGCACGTCGGCGGTCCCGCCTGCGCGCGGGCTTGTCCCCACGACGCGCTTCTTCGCGTCGACATGCAGGACACGCGGAAGGTCGCCGAATGGCTTTCCCGATGAATTTCTTCAACAAAAGACGCCTCCGCAATTCGGCGGTCCTCGCAGGTGTGATCACCCTCAGCCTGGGCGGCTTTGCGATCGCCCGCACTGCCTTGCGCCCGACGGCCATTCACACCGGCCTGGTTCTTATCGCGCTCCTCTTCGGACTCTCCTTTCTCAACGGACGGAAAAAGCTTCCTTTTCTTCCGCTTTGGAAGGCGTCCACCTGGGTGCAGATCCATATCTATGCCGGAATTTTCTCGGTGGTTCTATTCTTCGTCCACGTCGGCTTCCGCCTTCCGAATGGCACCCTCGAGATTTTTCTCAGCATTCTCTTTGCCATTGTCGCCTTGAGCGGATTCTTCGGGCTCTTCATTTCCCGGTGGCTCCCCCCACGCGTTACGAGTTCCGGTGAATCCCTCGTCTACGAACGGATTCCGGCCCACCGGCAACAACTGCGGAAAGAAGTCGAGAAACTCGTTGTCGACGCGGAACGCGAATCGGGTTCATCAGCGATCGGGGATTTCTATCTCGATGTTCTTGCTCCCTATTTTCAGTATGATCACGGCGTCGCCATCCTTCTGGGGGACCCCCGGCGCTTCGAGCACCGCATCACCCGCCGCATCGACGAATTCTCGCGCTATCTGGATGCGGGAGAACTCGAAACCATCGGAGAAATCCGTGAACTGATCGCCCGGAAAAGGAACCTCGACTTTCAGCACGCCGCCCAACGGATCCTGAAGCTCTGGCTTTTCATCCACATTCCTTTTACCTATAGTCTGCTTCTTGTCGCCATCGTCCACGGGTGGATCGCCCTTTCCTACGCCGGCGCCCTATGAATTAGTTTTCGCTCTCCCGCCCCTTCATGCCCGAGCAATTCCAGGACTTCACCCATCGCGGATCCGTCTACGACCGCCCGAACCGCAAATGGATCTGCGGGGGCGCTTGCGAGGGCTGCCCCTGTCTTCTTGGCCCTTCCGCGAAGGGAAAATGCCAGGCCGGTGCGAAATTCGATGGCCGGATCTCCGGCGAGTGCCTTCCCGTGAAGCATGGCGATCTCTGGGTCTGCAACCGGGTGGACACCCATGGCGGAATTCCCTGCAACGAGGGACCGCTTCCGGACGGATCCTGCTGCCGCGCGGTCGCGAAATGCCAGCCCCGTCCCACGCTCCGACGGCTCCGTGGCCAATGTGTTCTCCTCGCCTGCCTGGCCACACTTGGATTCTTGCTTTGCCTTTTCAGCTCCGAATCGGCCAACAATGACGGCCCCCCCCTCGCTCTCGACGCGGGTCCCCTCTCGTTCTCCCACGCCTTTCTCGAGAAAGACTGCAAGAGCTGCCATAGCGCTCCGGAGTTGGCGCCGGCCCGCCTCGCCGGTTTCAATCCCCATGGATTTGACCAACGCGCGATGAGCGACGGTCGACTTTGCATGAAATGCCACACCGAAATCGGGGAAAACCGCGGCGAGTTTGCCTTCCATCCCCACACCGCATCCCCTGCCACCCTTCCCAAACCTTCCAGTCTTCTGATTCAGCGGAATCCGAGCCTCAGGCTTGTTGGCGCCGCCGCGATCGCGACCGGTCTGGACGGCGACCACATCAGTTGCACCACCTGCCACGTCGAGCATCGCGGGGAGATGTTCGATATCAAGGCGCTTTCCAACGAACAATGTCAGATCTGCCACCAAAGCCGGTTCGGGAATTTCGAAAAAGGACACCCCGAGTTCGACCGGATGAACTATCCGCATAACCGGCGCACCCGAATCTTCTTCGACCACTATTCGCACTACGAAAAGCATTTTCCGGAGAAGCAGAAAACCGAGCCGGACGCCGTTCCCATCGGCTTCGACGAAGCGCGCTCCCATGCGGAGAGCCAGTCCTGTACAACCTGCCACAGCCCCAGTACGGATTCAGGACAAATGAAAGTCAATGCCTTCGAGGAATCCTGCGCGAAGTGCCACACGAAGAACGTCTTCTCCTCCGAAGCTTTTCCGGTGATCGCCATTCCGCGGGTGGACATCGATGCGATCAATGCCTTCGTGGAATTTCTTGGAACGAAGGAGAAACGGGAAGAGGAACAGGACGCCGGCGCCTGGTTCGTGGACTACCAGATCCAGGACGGATTCCCTTGGCCGATGCTCCTCTTCCTCGACAAGGAAACCCGGGAGAAATGGGATCTTTTGCTCAAGGAAGGCGTCGATATCAGCGACCTTTCCTCGGCCAGCCAGGACCAACTCCAGACTGCCACGGACGTGGTTTTCGGCTTCAAGCAGCTCTTCGTTGATGTTTCGGAGGGCAGCGCGGAAGGAAAAAGGGGGAGCGCCGAACTTGCGCGGCGCCTGGAAGCCAATGGCTATCCAGCCCCCGCCGCCATGCTCAATGGTTTCCCGCAGGACGCCTTCCTCCGCTTCCGCGAGAAGATCTCGCCCTCGAAGACCGCATTCCTCGCGAACTCGGCCAGCGAGGGGAAGCTCAGTCTCCTCGAGGAGAAACTGAAGGCCATCACCGATGCTTCCGACGACGAAGTGAAGAGGCAACTCGCGAGAGACCTCGCCGTTCCCTACGCATGGCGGGAACTGGTGAGGGAAATGAAGGATTACACCGAGAAAAAAACCTATCCAATCAAGAAGAAACCGGAACGCGCGCCCCGCGCAAAGCCTCCCGAAAATCCCGCGGGTTCCACAGCGCCCGGCGAGGAATCCTTCGGCGAGGAATCCTTTGGGGATCCGGCTCCCGCCACCGAAGAATCCTTTGGGGATCCGGCTCCCGCCGGGGAGGAATCGTTTGGCGACGACGCCGGAGAGGAATCGTTTGGAGGAGGGGTGGATGACGATGCCCTGGCCTTCGGTTCCGGCACCGATGCTCCGGCAGAAGTGGAAGAACCCGTCGATCTGCAGGATCCCAACGCGACCGCGTGGAGCGAGAATATTGGCGGCTGGTCCGAAGATCAGTTTATGATTTCCTACAAATCGACCGGACATTCCGATCCCTTGATGAAGGCCTGGATTGAAGCCCTTCTCGGGCGGATCGACGATGACGCTGCTCTTTCGGCGCTCCGCGAGAGTCTCAGGTTTTCCCAAGGGGTCGAGTCGCGGGCCGCCGGGAACTGCCTGATGTGCCACTCCATCGATGAGAAGCGCGATAGCACAGGCAAACTGACGGGGGCGGTCGTAAACTGGCACTCGCAGGCGACCACTCCATTCAAGATGCCCGAGCGCGCGCTCACGCATTTCAATCACAGCGCCCACCTCCTCCTCGCCGACTGCCGTCAGTGCCACGTCACTGAAACCGACGAGAACGGCCGGGATCGCTACAAGGAGTCCTTCCCTTCCACCGAAAGCTGGAATCTCGGCAGCCGTTGGTTCGAAAAAGCAAATCCTCGACTTTTCCACAGTAACTTCCGGCAGCTCGACAAGGGCTCCTGCTCCACCTGCCACAATGGTTCGACTGCGGATGACAGTTGCCTCCACTGCCACCAGTATCATTTCCCGGTGAGCGACGCCGAAGCGCCGATTATCGATCGCCTCCTGAATCGGGAACAGACCCCCTAGCGATTTCGCAGAGACCGGGCCATCGTCCCGGTTTTGAAGCCTTGTCAGAATCACCTGTTTCTGTTTTCCTACCTCACGCATGAGCGGAGAATCCCACCCCACAGCCCTCGGCCGACGCGAGGCCCTGAAGAAACTCGTCACCGGAGCGGCGGCGGCACTTCCGGCCGGAACCACTCTCACTCCCTCCCGGGGGCAGGAATCGGCGGTTTCCACCAACCCGCCCGCGCGCCCCCCCTCGGATCCGTACCTATTCGGCCAGAAAGCGCACTGGGACAAACTCCTTGCCAAGGAGGAACTTCGGACGGCGAGCGCCCTCTGCGACACCATCCTGCCCGCCGACGAAGTTTCGATCGGCGCCAGTGCCGCCGGAGTGCCGGATTTCATCAACGAATGGGTAAGCGCCCCGTATCCTACGCAGATCGCCGATCGGGAGATCATTCGGGGCGGGCTTGCGTGGATCAACACGGAATCCTCGAGGCGATTCTCCAAACCCTATGCCGATCTCGCCGCCGAACAACAAACCGCACTCTGCGACGACATCTGCGATGCCTCGACCGTAGAGCCGGAATTCCTGTTCGGGGCCCGTTTTTTTGCGCTCTTCCGCGACCTCACGACCTCCGGTTTCTATACCACCGAGCACGGTCGAAAGGATCTCGGCTATATCGGGAATATCCCCCTTGCCTCGTTTGATGGCCCACCCCCGGAAGTGCTCCAACACCTTGGTTTGGCCTGAGCCCCCAACTTTTTGGCTTCCTGCCGCCGCCTGAGCGTATATTTCTTTGACCTGCGGGGCATTTTCGCCCATCGATGGTTGATCCGAAGTGGATTTCAGCCTCGTAACGATTATCAGCCAGGTTAATATCAGCATATGAATTCCTTCAGCGCCTTCTTCGCCTCGTCCATCGGCAAGAAATGGATCGTGGCCCTTACCGGCATCGCCTTCATGCTCTTTCTCGTAGGGCATTTGACCGGCAATCTTCTGATCTTCCTCGGTCCGGACGCGATCAACGAGTATGCAGTCTTCCTGCACAGCCTCGCCCACGGTTTCGGCATCTGGATTGCCCGCATCGGCCTGCTCGTATGCCTCGTTCTCCATGTCACCGCGACCCTCCAACTCGTCCGGGCGAACCGCGTTGCCCGCGAAGTCCGCTATCAGCACGAGGCCACGGTGCAGGCCAGCCGCGCGTCGCGCACCATGGCCATCAGCGGCCTGATCATCCTTGCCTTCGTCATCTTTCACATTCTTCATTTCACGGTCGGATTGAACAACGAATATTACGTGGAGAATGGGCCCTACTTCCTCGCGAACGGCCACCACGATGTCTACAAGATGGTGGTCGATGGCTTCTCGAACCTCCTCGTCTCGGGTTTCTACATCCTCGCTATGGGTTTGCTCTGCATGCATCTGGGCCACGGCTTCTCAAGCGTTTTCCAGACCCTCGGGCTGCGGACCGAACGCAATTGGCCCGCCATCCAGCGCGCAGGCCAGGCCTTCGCCGGCCTCATCTTCCTTGGAAACATCTCGATTCCCCTCTCCGTCCTCCTCGGTTTCGTCTCCTGACCTGCTGAAAACCGAAAACCGAACGCTGAAAACTTCCTCGCTTCCATGAACTCCGCCATCCCTTCCGGTCCCATCGAGTCCAAATGGTCCAATCACAGGATGGACTCGAAACTGATCAATCCGAACAACAAGCGGAAATACAAGATCATTGTCGTCGGCAGCGGTCTCGCGGGCGGCGCTGCTGCGGCGACGCTTTCCGAACTCGGCTATCAGGTCAGTTGCTTCTGCTACCAGGATAGCCCGCGCCGCGCGCACTCGATCGCCGCCCAAGGCGGAATCAACGCCGCCAAGAATTACCAGAACGATGGCGACAGCGTGCACCGTCTCTTCTATGACACCGTGAAAGGCGGCGACTTCCGCTCGCGCGAGGCCAACGTTCACCGTCTCGCTGAGGTCAGCGTGAACATCATCGACCAGTGCGTCGCACAAGGGGTTCCCTTTGCCCGCGAATACGGGGGTCTCCTCGCGAACCGCTCGTTCGGGGGCGCGCAAGTCTCCCGGACGTTCTATGCGCGCGGCCAGACCGGGCAGCAACTCCTCCTCGGTGCCTACCAGGCGCTGAGCAAGGAAATCGCGCGCGGCGGGGTGAAGATGTATCCGCGCACGGAGATGCTCGACCTCGTCCTCGTCGACGGGCACGCGAAGGGCATTGTTGTCCGCGATATGGTGACGGGGAAAATCTCCTCGCACGCCGGTGACACCGTCATCCTCGCAACCGGAGGATACGGGAACGCCTTCTACCTCTCCACGAATGCGATGGGCTGCAACGTCACCGCCGCCTGGCGCGCGCACCGTCGCGGCGCCTATTTCGCGAATCCCTGTTACACGCAGATCCACCCGACCTGCATTCCCGTCAGCGGCGACTACCAGTCGAAGCTCACCCTCATGTCCGAGTCCCTCCGCAACGACGGGCGCGTCTGGGTTCCGAAAAGGGCCGAGGATTGCGGGAAGAAGCCGAGCGAGATCCCCGAAGCCGACCGCGACTACTATCTCGAGCGCAAATACCCGAGTTTCGGCAACCTCGCACCGCGCGATATCTCCTCCCGCGCCGCGAAGGAAGCCTGCGACGACGGCCGCGGCGTCGGCCCGACCAAGCTCGGCGTCTATCTCGACTTCGCCGACGCCATCAAACGCTTCTCCGAGGACACGATCCGAGAGCGCTACGGGAACCTCTTCCAGATGTATGAGGAAATCACCGGCGAGAACGCCTACAAGACGCCGATGCGCATCTTCCCCGCCGTCCACTACACGATGGGCGGCCTCTGGGTCGACTACAACCTCATGAGCAACGTCCCCGGACTCCATGTTCTCGGAGAGGCGAATTTCTCCGACCACGGCGCGAACCGCCTCGGGGCCAGCGCTCTCATGCAGGGTCTCGCCGACGGCTATTTCGTCATCCCGACAACGCTTCCGAACTACCTCGCGGGGCAGAAACCGGGCGCCGTCACGGCCGATCATCCGGAGTTCAGGAAGGTGGAGGATGAGGTCACGCAGCGGACGCGGCAGTTCCTTTCCATCAACGGCAAGCGCACCGTGGACAGCTTCCACCGCGAATTGGGGCTCCTGATGTGGGACAAATGCGGTATGGCACGCGACGCCAAGGGACTCAACGAAGCCATCGAAAAGATTCCCGCCATCCGCGACGAGTTCTGGCAGAACGTCCGCGTGCCCGGCGAGAACACCGACTTGAACCAGGAACTGGAAAAGGCGGGCCGCGTCGCCGACTTCCTCGAATTCGGGGAACTCATGTGCCGCGACGCCCTTGCGCGAGAGGAAAGCTGCGGCGGCCACTTCCGCACCGAACACCAGACGGACGATGGCGAGGCCCTGCGCCACGATGACAAATTCGCTTACGTCGCCGCATGGGAGTTCAAGGGCGTCGGCCAGACTCCGGAACTCCACAAGGAAGAACTGGAGTTCGAAGCCGTGCATCTCGCGACGCGCAGCTACAAGTAGCGACGCGCGGGTCCTCTTGCCCGCCCGGAATCAGGAAGTGCCATCCACCGCCTCTTCCAGGCGCTGCCGATAGTCCTCGACGAGTTGTTCCGAGGCCGCGAGCTTTTCCGTCGTCGCCTGAAGTCGTCGCTCCATGAGACGGGCGAGGAAAAGAAAGAGCTGGGCGTGGTAGGCGTGCCTCCGCTCGGAAGAGAGATCCTCCAGCGATGTCGCGTCCACGCGCAGGCAGTAGGTCTTATCGGCGGCGGCGATGACGGTCGCGGTATGCTGGCCGTCGGCAAGGAGGGCCATCTCGCCGAGAAGTTCCCCTGGTCGCCCGATCCCCGCCACGGGTTGCCCGAGCTTCATCACATGCACCTGCCCCTTCAGCAGGATGTGGAGGGCGTGGTCGATGGTGCCATCGGTCAGGATCACGTCGCCCCGCTCGCATTCCAGCAGCGAGGCCTTCGAGAGAATAAGATCCACCTCTTCCTTATGCAGGGCGCGGAGGAACGGAATCTCCGCGAGGTACGGCGGCAGGTGTTCCGGATCGTGCCGGTAGGGAAGGATCTTCATCGCGCGGAAAGAATGGCATTAAGACGACGTAAGGTCTTTTCGGCAAGGAAAAGTTGCGGCTGGATCGCTCGGCGTCATGCGGCTCGGCGCGCGCGAACAAAACTTCCTTCCCAGCGGCGCCCCCGCCGTGCTATGGGTTTCCCATGGCCATTCTCACCGACCGCAAGACCACCCGCGATTACGACGTCATCATTGTCGGCTCCGGCGCTGCCGGGGGGATGTGCGGTTACCTCCTCGCGATGCAGGGGGTGAAGGTGCTGATGCTGGAGGCGGGGCGCGATTACAATCCGCTCTCGGAGACACCCATGTTTGAGACGCCAGAGATGGCACCGCTGCGGAGCGCGGCGACGCCGGAGAAGCCGTTCGGCTTCTACGACGCGACGGTGGATGGTGGCTGGGACGTTCCCGGCGAACCCTACACAAGCGCGGAGGGCGTGGATTTCAAATGGTGGCGCGCCCGGATGCTGGGCGGCCGGACAAACCACTGGGGGCGTATCTCCCTGCGCATGGGCGAGTATGACTTCAAGCCCCGCGCACGGGACGGTCTCGGGCTGGACTGGCCGATGGATTACCAGGATCTCGCGCCCTATTACGACAAGACCGAGGCGCTGGTCGGCATCTACGGCACGAACGAGGGGCTGGAAAACACCCCGAATTCCGCCCCCGGCGTCCTCCTTCCGCCGCCAAAGCCGCGGGGTTACGAACTCCTCGTGAAGAAGCACGGCGCGGCGCTGGGGATTCCCGTCGTGCCCGTACACCGGGCGATCCTCACGCAACGGCAGGACGGCGCGGCGCTGGCGAAGTCGCTTCATCCGGACAATCCCAACGCGAAGTATCTGGAGCAGCACGCGGCGACGCGGGCGGCCTGCTTCTGGGCGACGGGCTGCGGCCGCGGCTGCTCGATCAAGGCGAATTTCCAATCCACGACCGTGCTGATTCCGCCTGCGATCATGACGGGGAACCTCGACATCCTCACGAATGCGATGGTGCGCGAGGTGACGGTCGACGACGCGGGGAAGGCGACGGGCGTGCACTACATCGACAAGGTCACGCGACGCGACGCGCATGCCAAGGCCCGCATTGTCATCCTCGCGGCGAGCGGCTGTTCCTCGGCGCGGATTCTGCTGAATTCACGGAACGCGCGATTTCCGGCGGGAGTCGCCAATGGCACAGGACTAGTCGGACGCTATCTCATGGACACGGTGGGCGCGAAAGTGGTCGGACAGATCCCCGCGCTGGAGAACGTTCCCCCACACAACGAGGACGGCGATTCGGGCCTGCACATGTATGTCCCCTGGTGGGGCTACAAGGATCAGGCGGCGGGCAAGATGGACTTCGCACGCGGGTATCACATCGAATTTCACAGCGGGCGCACGATGCCGGGGCCTGGGATTTTCAACGGGCTCGAAAAGTTCACCGGAGGGGCCTACGGGAAGAAGCTGAAGGAGGAGGCGCGGCGCTACTACGGGAGCTTCATCAATTTCTCCGGTCGCGGCGAGATGATCCCGAACGAGGATAGCTATTGCGAGATCGACCCGTCGGGACGCGTCGACCAGTGGGGCATCCCGGTGCTGAAATTCCAATGGAAATGGAGCGAGCACGAGCTGAACCAGGCCCGCCACATGCACCAGAGCTTCGCGGGGATCATCGAGGCCATGGGCGGCAAACCGACCACGCCCGTCGAGACCGACGGCGCGAAGGCGATCTATCGCCCCGGCGAGATCATCCACGAAGTCGGCACGACCTGCATGGGCGCCGAGCCCGCGAAATCGGTGCTGAACCAATACTGTCAGAGCTGGGAGGTGAAGAACCTCTTCGTCACCGACGGTGGCCCCTTCGTCTCCAACGCCGACAAGAATCCCACTCTCAGCATCATGGCCATCGCCTGGCGCGCGATGGATTATCTCGTCGACGAGATGAAGAAGGGGAACGTGTGAGGCTCGTCACTCTTCCCGAATCTCAATTTCCTTGAACTCCACATTCATCTCCATCCCACCGTGGAGCTGGAGCCCAATGTAGCCTTCCTTACGGCCGGGATCGTCCTTCAGTTCGGC
>JAHEDC010000283.1:0-5232 GCA_024641425.1 Verrucomicrobiales bacterium
TAAAGATACTTCCAGGCACCCGGCAGATGCACGATGCCGAATCGGTAGGCGTCCTTGAGGAAACGACTCATCCTCGGGTGGGTGGCGTCGAAGATATCGCAGATGGCGGCTTCCGTCTCGGGCATGACGCCACCGTGGCCCGACAACCGATTCAGCGCTGTCCGGATTCCCCGCGCGGCCGCGTTGTGCCCGTCTCCGAAGCCGGCGGTCAGGATGAGGATCCGGGAATGATGGTTGGGCGCCAAATCTACAATAATTTTGAAAATCCGAGTTGATTAATTAATAAACACTAACTATCATGTATCTTTGATTTTTTCATAATTAGAATCAAATGCAATAGCAGCAACTGCTCCAAAACGTGATCGGGAGGAACTATTCATGAAGCTAAAGCCAAAAAAAGCGAGAAAATACATTGCCCTTGCCCTTCCCGTTACGGTCTTCGCCCTTGCCCTTGTGGTGGCGCCGCGATCGCCGGGAGGGATGCGGAGTGGGAACGTGGAAGGGATCGCGTCCCAGCTTCAGGGCGGGGCGTTTCTTGCGTATGGAGGCGGAATAGGAGGAAAACGGCGGCTGAGTTTCCATCGGCGCTCCAAGAGTGAGTCCACGAAAGAGCCGCGCTTTGTGAAATCCACGTCGAGCAAGCAACTGAAGTACGTGGATGTCTCGAAGCCGAAGAAGGGGGGGCTTTTCTCGCGGCGCACGGAGATCACGGTGGCCAAATCGTCGGTCAGCTATGACAAGGTGCGCCTCGGCCAGCGCAAGCCGAGTTGGAAATACCTGACGGCCGATGTGCGCCGCCAGATCGATGCCGCACCCATCGACAAGGGCCGGTGGCGTTACATTGTCGTCCACGAAAGCGCGACGACGAAAGGGAATGCGAAGGCTTTCGATAACTACCACCGCAACGTGAAGGGAATGCCCAACGGACTCGCCTACCATTTTGTCATCGGCAATGGATCGTACACGAAGAACGGACAGATCGAGGTCGGCAACCGGTGGACGCGCCAGCTTCAGGGTGGCCATCTGAAAAGCTTGGCCCAGAACGAGATCGCCCTGGGAATCTGCCTGGTGGGGGATTTCGATTCGAATCGGGTCAACAGCGATCAGATGGCGGCGATGGATGAACTGGTGACCTACCTTCAGGCGAAGGTCGGCAAGGCGATTGTTACCACCCATCGTCGTATCAATATTGTTCCGACGAGCTGCCCGGGCCGTTACTTCCCGGACGCCATGGTGATGATGGCCTACAACAAGTAGGGGGGGCGAAGGGTTGGATTCGAAAGGAATTCTACTTCGCGGTGACGCGAAGGGTGCAGGCAAGTCTCTTGTCCTTCTCGACGCGGGAGACGGCGAGGTAGAGTTTCCGCCCGCCCGGCAGATTCCAGGTGTCGGAGATGCCGAAGGCGCCTTGGGAAAGGTTCTCGACATCGGGGAACTCGAAGCTTTCGGCCGGGTCGCCGAACGCGAGGGCGACGAGGGATTTGATCTCGCCGACCCGGGAGCGGATCGTGCTGTCGGGTGAGGCGTCGACCGGTGTGCCTTCGAGGCGCAGGTCGGTGAGGATCCCCTCCTCGAACAGGGGCCGGAACTGGTAGGAGCGTCCATCGATGAGGGCGAGGAAATCGCCGAGGACGACGGTCTGGCCGAAGAACTCGATCTCTGCGCCTCCAACGCTTTGCGTGTGCGCGCTTTTGGCGAGGGCGGCGTCGTAAAGGTCGCGAGAGATGCCGAAGCGGATGTTGTCGAAGGCCTGACCGGGAGCGCCAAGGAGTTCCCGAAGTTCAGTCTTGGGCTTCCGATGTTCTGCCACGGCGAATTTTCGGTCGTCCTCCGAGAGCTTTTCCAGGGAAAAGGTACTCGTTTTCCCGTCCTTGAGTTTCAAGGTGATCTGGTCGCCGTCAAGGCCGATGAATTCGCCCTCGAGCGTCCGCGTTCCGTCGGCGCTTTTCCAAACGCGGGGTGTTCCGGCAACGAGGGGAACCGCGTTTGCGACGACGAGCAGGAACGCGAGCCAGAAGCTAGGGAGAAGGCACGGCATTTTCACGTTGGAGCGGATTAGTCGCTGGGGTTGGGGCGTCGCCGGGATTCCTTGCGCTCGGTGCGCTGGCGTTTGGTATCGAGACGGCGCTGGGTCTGGGCTTTGGAGGGGCGGCGATTGAGTTTCCGGTTGCGGGCCCGGATTTTCTTCCGCGCGAGACTCGCCTGTCGGCGACGTTCCCTCAATTGCTCGCAAAGTTCGAGGCGCGCGACGAGTCGGTTCGTGGCTTGGGAGCGGCCAGCCTGACACTTGATCTCGATGCCGGTGGGAATGTGTTTCAGATAGACCGTCGACGAGGTCTTGTTGATCTTCTGTCCGCCATGGCCTGTTCCGCGGATGAACTTCTCCACAAGGTCCTCTTCGAGCACTCCCGTCTCCTCCATGAGAGCCTGGAGCTGTGCCTGTTTATCTGCGGAAATCATGGGGCAAACCTTGATGCGTGTACATAAAGCGAGGCAGTCCAATCGGTAGTTCTGCGAGAAACCCCCATAACTCGCATAACAGAGAGACCAACTGGACTGCCTCTTGACCGCCTGACTTACATCCTGCGGACATCTAATACTAGATCACGTCTTGAAGGGCGCAAGGGGAAATTGAAAGAATTCACCCGATTTCCGAATCGGGTATAAGGGTTTGATATTGAGTGGGATATTGGAGTTCTCAGGATTTTCTGGGACAGGAGCTTGAGACAATTGTCGGTTTTGTGAGTTCCGCCAGAGGCGAGGAATCCTGTCCGGAATCGTTTTACGGCAAGATTTGCGCTATCCTCAAAAGGCGATGACTATTGGCAAGGAATCCAAAATCGACCGTTCATGATGAAACCCGGATCTGCCCTACTCTCGTCTTATTTCCTTGCCGTGGCTCTGGCCATGCTTTTGCCCCTCCGATCGAACGCCGGGCCGCTCGACCAATGTGGCCAAGTGGTGGTGACCGTGGCGGACGATTGGAATTCGGCGACGGGACGGATGCAGATTTTTGAGCGGGAGCGCGGCAAACCTTGGCGCCCGGTCTTCAAGCAGTCGCTTCCGGTTCTGTTGGGAAAAAGTGGTCTGGCATGGGGACGCGGCGTTTACGGACAGTCCGAGAAGGCGCCCTATGCGAAACGGGAAGGGGATCGGCGCACCCCCGCCGGAATCTTCCGTATCGGGAAGGTATTGGGCTACGATCCGAAGCTCTCGGTGAACCCTGCCTATCCCTACCACCAGGTCGGAAAGTGGGATGCGTGGCCGGATGATCCGGGGAATCCCTACTACAATCAGCACGTCGTGGTGGATCCCCGGCGGGTGCCGAAGTGGTTCGAATCGCAGAAGATGAGGCACAATGATGAGGCCTATCGCTTTCTCATTGATATCCGTCACAACTCGGATCCGCCCGTCCCCGGGATGGGAAGCGCGACGTTCTTTCATACTCGGAGGGGGCCAACGCGTCCGACGTATGGGTGCACCACGATGAGCCGCGAGGATTTGCTCCGATTCATGGGAAGACTCCGTGCGGACAAGCGTCCGCACTATGTGGTGATGCCGGTTGTCGAATATGCGAAACGGCAGAAGGGACTCGATCTCCCTCCGATGCCGTAGGGACGGCAATGGCCGGCGCATGGCACGAGGCGCGGCGTTGACAGCCTGCACCCAAACAGATCACCCGGAACCATTCCGGAGCTGTCCCAAATCCCTTCTCCATGCGCCTTCCGGCGGCGCCGGTAACTTGGCCGCTTCCGTTGAGGATGATCCCCACCGCCCGGATCAGCACTCCCGGGACGCCGGAGGATACGAAGAGCGCTGTCGGGAGCTCCCGCAGTAAGTCGACGGGATCAATGCGCTGTCGGGGTCGCAAGCAACGTTGCGCCCCTCCTGTTTTCAATCGGGATCGTGGATCTATGCGGCAACTTCGTTAGGGAGCAGACCTCGGCGTCCTCTTTCGATGGAAAAGAAGCCTTCGGGGAGCGTGCGAGCCGACTTCCTCGGGATAATTTAGAGGTGATTCATCCTTGCAATTTATCAATAATTCTTTATTTTCTACAATCTCTAACAAATAGAAGGCGAAGTCAGAATCATCGAAAAGCTATTATGAATGGGTCTCTACTGGATTCGGGAAGGAATGTGATGGTTTCTCCACGGGATATCGTGGTATTTGATTGTCCCTCGTGCGGCCATTCGCTCCGGGTTCCTCGGGAGCGGGCCCATGAATCGGGGCCTTGTCCCTTGTGCGCCACTTCCATTTCCGCTCCGGTCCCGAAGGCAGCGCTTCCAGTGGAGCCGGGGAGTGATTCCGTGCCGTTGATGCGGCTTAGGCGCGAGTCGCGGTCCTTCGTGGCGCACAAGATGATCCTGCCCGGACCGGACATACGGCCGGACGATAGTTGGAAGGATCGGTATGAGAGCGAATTGCGGTCTTGGCGCAAGAAAAAGGACTTCGAGAAAAAAGTGAGTGCCTTTTTCGAAAGCCGTTTCTGGAAGCGGATACGATTGGGGGGAATTATTTCGCTGATGGCGATCCTTGTGGGGGCGATTTTCTTCGTCTATGCGGAGAAAAAGCTCGGGAATCGCGAGCAGGGGGTGTTCGACGGTTTCAAGAAGACCGAGGTGCGTCTGTAGGGGCTAAGAATGTTCCACGGGGGGCGTCTCGTCGCGCCGTTCCTCGTCGGTGGGAGGCAACGGAATCCTGGGGAGCGTCATGACGAAGGTCGTCTCAATGCCCGGTCGACTGGTGGCCCGAATTTGGCCGCCGTGCGCCTCGACGGCGCGCTTGACGATCGATAATCCCAGCCCGGTCCCCTTTTTCTCGGGTGAATGCTGCTTGTCGCCCCGGAAGAATCGCTTGAAGATGAAGGGCATGTCCTCACCCTTGATGCCGATGCCATCATCCGAGACGCTCAGCTTCCATTCCCCCCCGGCTTCCTGTTTGCCACGAATCACTACCTTGAGATCCCTGCGATCATTCTCCTTCAAAGCGTTCTCGACCAGGTTGAAGAGGATCTGGTCCCAATAAAATCGGTCCCCGACTACCTTGGCTCCCCCGCGCGGGAAATCGTGCACGATGCGCGCGTGCTTTTCCTCCGCCATCGGGCTGAGACGGTCGGCTACGTCGCGGGCGCATTCGGCCAGGTCAAACTCGGCCATTTGGAGGACCTCGGAGACGGAGCTTTCCAGTTTAGAAATGGTAAGCATATCCTCGATGATACGGGCAAGACGCTC
>JAHEDC010000283.1:5242-7367 GCA_024641425.1 Verrucomicrobiales bacterium
CCATGTTTTTGCATGACTCGGAGAAAGCGTTCGCTCATGCCCCGGTCATCGAGCACCCCGGAGAGGAGGTTTTCCATATAGCCGTTGATGATGGTCAGCGGGGTGCGGAGTTCATGGGAAGCATTGGCGACGAAATCCTTCCGCACTTGTTCGAGTTCGCGGCGTTCGGTCACATCGCGCAGGACGACACGAATGCGGGACTCCTTCCCGCTAACCGGGGAAAGGGGCGCGATATCCACTTCAAGGATGCGGGTTCCCGTCCGCTCGGGGTCGAGCGCCGTGAAGCGGATTTCGCCGGTGACGGGCGTTCCGCTCTCCGAGCATCGGACGAAAAAACTTGTCAGTTCATGATTGGCAAGCATTTCCGATACCGGCCTTCCGCTTGGATCGAAGCTCCAGCGGAAAAGCTTGTGGGCCTGCTTGTTGGCGAATTGGACCCTCTCCCCCTTCCCGATGACGAGAACGGCGTCGCCCAGCCCCTCCACGACGGCGGCCAGGAGTTGGTCGCGCTGGCTGACGGTGGCTTCGAGCCGCTCCTCGTTGAAGAGCTGTTCGATGATGGCGTCTTCCAGAACGCGGATCGCGCGGGGGGAATTGCTATCGTAGCCACCGGGCCGCAGATCCCCCAGGCGCCTACCCCGGATCGCGGTTGTCAATCGCTCCGCGGACGCACGGAGGCGCCAACGCTGATAGACAATGAGCGCGATGAGGACGAGGCAAAGGGCGAACAGGAAGATTTCCACGATGGAGCCGCCAAGCTTAGCCGACACCCGGGCTGCGGCCAAGTGACAATGCCGGCAGGATACGTCGGATTCTCGCGGCGAATGGGCAATACTGGCGTCGCACCGCTTGCGGGAGGGGGACGACGGCTCGCGAAGATCCCTGTCTCTCCCTTCCCATTCCCTACCACGACTAGGGCGAGAGGCCGGGAATCAGCGGAGCGGCTCCAGGTCGACCCAGCGGCGCTCTTTCCAGGAGGTGATTCCGGCTTCGGCGAGCTGGACGCCCTTCGCGCCCTCCATGAGCGAATAGGGGAACGGTTCGTCGAGGGCGACGTGGCGGATGAACTGCTCCCACTGGATCTTGAAGGCGTTGTCGTAGACCTGGTGGTCGGGGACTTCCTGCCAGCCGCCGAAGAAGTCGATCGGCTGGTCGATGTCGGGATTCCAGACCGGGCGCGGCGTCCCGGCGGACGATTGCACCCAGCACTTGCGGAGACCGACGAGGGCGCTGCCCTTGGTGCCGTCGACCTGCATCGTGAGGAGGTCGTCGCGGCGCACGCGCGTGTTCCAACTGCTGTTGAAGTGGCAGACGACGCCGTTCTCGCACTGGAATGTCGCGTAGGCTGAATCGTCGGCGGTGCAGGCGTAGGGCTGGCCGTTCTCGTCGATGCGCTCGGGAATGTGGGTGGCCCCGAGACAGGAGACGCCGGTGACCTTGCCGAAGCAATGGTCGATGACGTAGCGCCAGTGGCAGAGCATGTCGATGATGATGCCGCCGCCGTCCTCGTCGCGGTAGTTCCAGCTCGGGCGCTGGGCGGGCTGGTCGTAGTGGTGGCCGGTGAAGACCCAGTATCCGAACTCGCCGCGCACGCTCAGGATGTCGCCGAAAAAGCCCTGCTCGTGGATCATGCGGAACTTCCGCAGGCCGGGCAGCCAGAGCTTGTCCTGCACGACGCCGTTCTTCAAGCCGGCGTCCTCGCAGAGTTTCGCGAGGGCCACGGCATCAGCCGTTTTCACGGCGGTGGGTTTCTCGCAGTAGATGGCTTTGCCCGCCTTCACGGCGCGCTCGACGAAGCCGGCGCGGAGGAGGGTGAGCGAGGCATCGAAGAAGATGGGATAGCGCGGGTCGGCGAGCGCGGCGGCGAGGTCGGTGCTCACGTTCGTGATCCCGGTGCGCTCGGCAAGGGCGCGGAGCTTGTTCTCGTTCCGTCCCGTGAGGATGGGATCGGGCATGAGGACGAGGTCGTCGCCGATGCGGATGCCGCCCTGGTCGATGATGGCCTTGATCGAACGAATGAGGTGCTGGTTGGTGCCCATGCGTCCGGTGACGCCGTTGAGGATGATGCCGATCTTGCGGATTTCCATGAGGTTGTCGTGTTAGGGTTCGAGGGAATGGTAGGCGG
>JAHEDC010000283.1:7411-8521 GCA_024641425.1 Verrucomicrobiales bacterium
ATTGCCGCGGTCGTTGAGGAAGTCGGTCGTCGGGGTTTTCCAGTCGCAGATATGGAAGCCGAAAAGCCGGTTCTTCTCGCCGGTGAGGCGGATCTGTTCTTCAAGGTCGGGATCCCACCACGTGTGGTAGACATCGACGGCAAGCCCGAGGTGCGGTGGCGAGCCGAGGGCGTCGCAGATGGCGTTCGCGCTCTTCATCGTGTTGATCGCCGAGCGGTCGTCGGCATACATCGGATGCAGCGGCTCGATGGCGAGCTTCACGCTGGCCTTCTCGGCGTGCGGAAGAAGATACTCGATCCCGGCGGTGATCTGGTTGCGGGAGGTTTCGAGGGACTGCGCGGGATCGGCCCCGCAGACGAGGACCAGCGAAGGCGAGCCGACTTCCGCGCATTGGTCGATGGCCTTGAGGTTGTCGTTGAGGAGCGACTGGCGGCGGAGTGTCGATTCGGCACAGAAGAACCCACCGCGGGCGAGGGAGACGATTTCGAGGCCGGCGTCGCATGCTTCGTTGCCGAGAGTGGCGGGCTTCTCGTCCTCGAAATCCTTGAGCCAGAAGGTGATGCCTTTGACGCCTGCGGCGGCGTAGCGCTCGATGCATTGGCGGGCGGGCCAGGGTTTGTTGGTGATGGTGTGGAGGGCGAGCATAGGGGAAGTAGCAGGGGGCAGGGAGATCAGGTAGCAAGGAAGTAGCAGGGATCAGGGGCAGCAAGTAGCAAGGAAGGAAGAGGGGGGAGGCAGGGAAGTGGAAAAAGGAAAGGGCTACTTTTCGGCGCTGTTGACGATGGCGTTGAGGATGAGTTTGAGTTCGGTGGCTTCCTGGATGAGGGTGTTGCGGGTGCTTTCGTCGTTGGTTTCTATGAGGCGGAGCCAGTAGGCGGACTCGCGGGCTTCCTTGCGGGAGATTTTGACACGGTAGATGAAATCCTTCGTGCTGAGCGCTTCCTGGGCCTCGATGTAATTTGCGCCAACCGAACCCGAGGCCCGCGCCAGTTGCTTGGCATCCTCGATGTTCGCCGTGTTCTTGACCAGCGTGCGAATGAACTGCCGCACCCTTTGCGCGAACACGGTACAGCGCTCGATAAGGTCCTCGCCGCGTCGAAAATTCCCTTC
>JAHEDC010000704.1 GCA_024641425.1 Verrucomicrobiales bacterium
CCCAAGCCCCCGACTTACTCACATCCCGATTTGGGTATAACTTCCGGCGGATCCTCCAGACGTTCCACAGTCTCCGAAGTTCGTGGAACAGCCCAATGAAAGGCGCTCAGCGAATCGACTCCCGCGTTCCACACCCAGATCCCAACCTACCTTCTTCACACCTTCCCCGCTGAGGCCCCGCCTTCACCGTTCCCGGGGAACCGGCTTATAAAGCGGTGATGAGTTTGTAATTGTCGCTGTCCACACCCGCGCATACTTTGATGAACTTTCCGAACGTCCAACGCTTGATTTCATCGAAAGAAAACACCTCAGATAGCCCTCTCCCATGGATCCCTGGCACTATTGGCTCATCGGCGCGTTCATTCTCTGCATCCTGGAGATGTTCACGGGCGATCTCTTTCTTCTGGGATGTGGCGTCGCCGCCGCCGGCTCGAGTATTGCCGCCTCGGTCGGTGCCGAGCGTGCCGCGCAACTTGGGGTCTTCGGCGTCGTCAGCGTGGCATTCATCTTCGGGATTCGTCCCCTCGCCAAGCGCCACTTCTACAAGACCAGCGACCCACGGAAATCGAACACGGAGGCGATGATAGGTCTGACGGGCACCGTCATCGAACCGATTCCCGGAGGGCATGACGTCGGACGCGTGCGACTCGGGGCCGAGGAATGGCGCGCCCTCAGCGCCCACGGAGACCATATCTCCCCGGGCACCGCGGTAACCGTAAGCCGGGTCGACGGCGCGACGCTTGTCGTGGCCTCCATTCCCACCTGATTTCCCGCCGCGGAGCGTATCACCCCAAAACCACCAAGCCCCCTATGGAACCGCTTATCGTCACCCTTCTCTTCCTCATCCTCGTGATCGTCGCCTTCGCGATCACCGGATTCAAGATCGTCCGGCACTCGGAAACGATGGTGATTGAGCGCCTCGGTCGCTACCATCGCCTGCTCGACAGCGGCATCAACATTATCTGGCCCATCATCGACCGGCCCAGAGCCATCAATTGGCGCTACGCCGACAGCACCATCGATGGCAGTCGCCCTATCGTCATTGACCGCCTGACCAACCGAATCGACCTCCGTGAAACGGTCTACGATTTCCCGAAGCAGAATGTCATCACCGCCGACAACGTTTCAATCGAGATCAACGCTCTCGTCTATTTTCAGGTCACGGACTCGATGAAAGCCGTCTACGAGATCAACAACCTTCCCAACGCTATCGAGAAGCTGACCCAGACGACCCTCCGGAACGTCATCGGGGAAATGGATCTTGACGCCACTCTGACCTCGCGGGACACGATCAACAAGAAGCTCGGCACCATCCTTGACGACGCCACAAACAAATGGGGCGTCAAGGTCAACCGGGTCGAGATTCAGGACATCATTCCTCCCAGGGACATTCAGGAGGCGATGGAAAAGCAGATGCGCGCCGAGCGCGACCGCCGCGCCATCATTCTCGAAGCCGAGGGCCGGAAACGCGCCCAGATTCTCGACGCTGAAGGGGTGCGCGAATCCGAGATCAACCGCGCCGAGGGCGAGAAACAGGCCGCCATTCTGCGCGCGGACGGCGAGGCGGGCGCCATTCAACGTCTTGCCGAGGCGGAAGGCCTTGCATTGGCCCGTGTCCGGGAATCGCTCACCGACGGAAAGACCGATGCGGCCTCCTACCTCATTGCCATGCGTTACATCGAGACCCTCAAGGAAATGACCTCCGGAAAGGACAACAAAACCGTCTATCTTCCCTACGAGGCCACCGGCGTCCTCGGCGCGCTCGGCGGCGTCCGCGAAATCTTCCAGAACAAGACGGGGTGAGCTGGACCCTCACCCGCTCTTTGACGCGAAGCCCGTCATGGATTAAGGCTTTGGCCCGAAAACAATAGCCATGACCATGACCAAGGATCCGACCATTCTCTACACGCTTACCGACGAAGCCCCCGCCCTCGCCACCCGCTCGTTTCTGCCCATCATCCAGGCCTTCACGAAGTCCTCTGGCATCGCGGTCGAAACGCGCGACATTTCCCTCGCTGGCCGCATTCTCGCCGCCTTTCCCGAGTTCCTGGCCGAAAACCAGCGTATCCCCGATGCCCTCGCCGAACTCGGAGCCCTTGCCACGACGCCCGAGGCGAACATCATCAAACTTCCCAATATCAGCGCCTCCGTGCCACAACTCCGCGACGCCATCGCGGAACTCCAGGCCAAGGGCTACGCGATTCCGAACTACCCCGACGAGCCGAAGAACGACGCCGAAAGGGGCGTCAAGAACCGCTACGACAGGATCAAGGGCAGCGCCGTCAATCCTGTTCTCCGCGAGGGCAATTCCGACCGCCGTGCGCCGAAAGC
>JAHEDC010000284.1 GCA_024641425.1 Verrucomicrobiales bacterium
CAGTCGCACCGCGACCGGCTCGCACGGGATGATCGGCTCATCGCCTACTACACCTTCGATACCGATGGCCCCGCCGGGCCCATCGCGAATGCCGCCCTCCCGCGAAATCCTGAGTTGGACGGCGCCGTAGTGCTATCGGAACCGGTCGATGGCCGATGGCCGGGTCTCAAGTCGGCGCTGGAGTTCCACCGTCCCGGCTCCCGGGTGCGGGTTACCATTCCCGGGGAATTCCCCGCCTTCACCTTCATGTGCTGGGCCCGCATCGACAGCCTCGACCGCTGGTACAATGCCCTGGTGATGGCTGATGGCTACGAGACCGGCGAACCGCACTGGCAAATCCGCAACGACGGCAGGATGATGCTCTCCGTGATGGTCGATGACTCACGGCCCAATCCCAAGCACCCCGAGTCCCGCTTCCACCGCGTTTATTATTCCGCCCCGATGTGGGATCTCTCCATGAGCGGCCAGTGGCTGCACCTCGCCTCGGTCTTCGATCCCGCGAACCGCACCGTGTCCCATTATGTGAACGGCAGACGCATTTCCCGGGAGCCGATTGTCGACGACTTCCTCATCGAGACCCTCCGGATCGGGAACGCCGAGATCGGGAACTGGGGCCAACCCTTCCGCGAAGACCCGACCTTCGCGATCCGCAATCTGAACGGCCGCATGGACGAACTCGCCATTTTCAAGGTCGCCCTCGACGACAGGGAGATCGCGGATCTCTACGAGCGGAGCCAGACCAACGGTCGTTGAACGCCTTGGAGAAGTTTTTTCTTTTTCGCCTCAGGATTTCTGGTAGACGTAATGACGCTTGTAATCCCCTGAGTTTCCTCCATCCTCCCGCAAAACGTCCCTCCGATCATGATAGCTCCCCTCGTTAGGGCCCTTTCCCTCGCAGTCTCAATTCCCGTTTTGATTTCGGGGACCGCGGCTGCCGCCACCGCGCTGATCGATTTCGGCAATCCGGACGCGCTGAGTCCTTACAATCAAGTGTCGATGCCCGCGACCGGTTCGGTCGGTCCCATCGCGCTGGTCGGTACCACGACCGCCCCTACCGGCTGGACCGCAACGGTCGTCGAAACCGGCACCGGTGGTGGCGGCAATGTCGGAGCGGGAGCGTATGTCTCGTCTTTTCCGGCCGGACTTTCCAGCTACGACACCCTGGCCCTTCGCGATGGTATCTTCGCGAACCAGGGAGCCGGAACCGACCCCCGGATGGTGCTCACCTTCGGAGGTCTGAATGCTTCGCTCACTTATGATCTCCTGCTCTATGGATCCCGGGCGAACGCCCAGGGCCTTGACCAGCGCTGGTCGCTGACCCAGGGCACCTACGGAGCGGGAGGTGCCGACGTGAACCATTTCTCCGAACTCAATGCCACCGTTTACGTCGATTGGATGGGAGTCAAACCGAACGGGAGCGGTGTGATCGAGGTCACGATCTTCTCGCCGGGTCCCGACAACCTCGGAGCCCTCGCGCTCAACTTCGGCTCCATCAGCGAGGTGGTGCCGGAGCCTTCCTCCGCGCTGTTGTTCGGCCTCGCGGGGCTCGCCCTCCTCGTCCGGAGGAGGCGGTAGACCCGCAGCCAAGGGGCGTCGTCGTCGCGGATGCCGCTGACGGCGTGGCCTGTCCGTTTTTTCCAATTCCCCTAATACCCCCCGATGAAAAACCTCCCCCTCCGCGTCCTGTCGTCCCTCCTCACGCTCGCCTTGCTCACCGGCACCGCGGACGCAAAGCTCGTCGCCTGGTATCCGCTCGACGAGCCTCCATCCGACACCAGTCCCAGCGTCGCCGAGAACGTCGCCTCCAACAACGCGGTCACCCAGGCGCTGGACCCCGACCCGGGGATCACGCGCATCACCCGCGGCCACCCGTCGGCGCGCCCGAACCTCGGCACTTCCTACCGGCTGATCAAAGGCGGGGGCCTGGACCTCGGCACGGCGGCGGCGGTGCAACCCACGGACAAGTTCACGATGGCCTTCTGGATCCAGCCGCTGACCTTCGACGCCTTCGACCGCTTCTTCGAATCCCAGGTCTTAAACGCCAATGCCCAGGATGGTCTCCGCATCGATACCGGGGCTGCGCCCGGGAACAAGGTGCGCGTCCTCCTCCGGGACAACAACGCCGCGGTGAACAGCCAGTTCACCCATCCGCTTACCCTCAAGAACGACGGCACCTGGTATTTCGTCGCCTTCCGCTACGACTCGGCCGGCGTCGACAACGCGCCTTTCCAGATCACGCTGGTCGAAGCCACCGGGGCCCCGGTCGATGCGGCCGCGATCGCCACCGCGACCGCCGGACCCGCCACCATCACCAACGGACCGATGCATTACCCGCACGCCCGCAGCACCCTGGTGGGTCTCGAAGTGCCGAATAACCTCACCCAGGCCAACAACCTTCACGGTTCGCTTGACGAGCTCGCCTTCTACGACAACTCGGATGGCATGGGCGTCCTTACCAACCAGCAGCTCGCCGATGTCTACAACTTCGGCCCCTCGGGCGTCCAGCTGATCAATACCTTCACCACCAACCGCACCAGCGTCTCCCCGGGCAACCCGGCCACGCTCTCGTGGAATATCACCGAACCCTTCGACTCGCTCGTCCTCAGCGATGGGGTCGGTGGCACCACGGATCTGGCACCGATGACGACCGCCGGTGCGGGCACCTTCATGGTGAATCCCTCCATGACCACCACCTATTCGCTCCGGGCCACCCGGGGTGCGGCCGCGAATGTTTCCGTCCTGCGCCTGGTCTCGGGAGCCGCGCCGGAGATCAACGCCTTCACCGCGTCCGCCCCCGTCATCCAGGTCGGTGGCTCGGTCGATCTCTCTTGGACCGTCAACGGTGCCGACACGCTGACCCTCAATCCCGGCGCGGTCGATGTGACCGGCCTCACCACGACGAACCTATCGCCGGGCGCGACGACCACCTACACGCTCACCGCCACGAATACCTTCGGATCCTCGACGGCCAATGTCACTGTGACCGTCATTGCGGGCCCGATTCCCGCCTTCCGTTACGTCGCCTCGACCGCCGGCAACACCGCGACCATCTGGTTCGACGATATCGGGACGAGGGACTGGGCCTTCACCGGTGGCGTCTACAACATGCCACTTGTGACCCCGAGCCCGAACACAAGCATCACCGCATCCTACTCCACGATTGGCGGCATCAATGGCGGCTCGACGGCCAGCTTCCAGCTTGCCGATTTCACCGCGGAGATCTGGTTGCGTCCGGGTACGCTCACGGCGAACCACGAATGCCTCTTCGAAACCGGCGGTGGCCAGAACGGGCTTTCGGTTCTCATCACCCAGGACAATCTCCGCTTCCTCGGAAGCGCCCTGAACGTCCGCACGCTCGACCTCACGGTGCCGGTCGCTGGTCTGAACCTCGCCGACTTCGTCCAGGTTGTCTTCTCCAACAGCGCGGGTGCCGACGCCTTCGAGGTTTCCGTCCGCGACACCTACGGCAATGTCCGCACCGCCTCCGCGACCGCCGATATTGCCATCGGAACCAACGGCGCGGGTCTCTTCGTCTGGGCCAGCGGCGCCCTCGGAGGGGATATCAACCTAGGTGGCCGGTCAGAAGTCGCCGGAACCAATCCCGACGGACTGACCGGCTTCACGGGAGAAATCGGCCTCGTCAACATCTACGACCGCATCCTCGCCCCCGCGGAAATTCAGCTTGCCTTCGACGGGGTCGCCACTGTCGTCGCCCCGCCGGTCGAAATCCCGTTCGTCATCACCCAGTTCACGGGTCCCACGAACAACACGCTCACCCTCACGTGGAACTCGATCGAAGGGCATTTGTATGACGCCCAGTTTTCCACGAGCCTGACCCTCGATAACTGGTTCGATCTCAGCCAGGATGTCACGGCTACCGCCGCAGAGACTACGAAGACCTTTAACATCCCCCCGAACCAGCCCGCGTTCTACCTCCGGATCAAGGACTTCGGCTTGGACTGAGCGTTCAAGCCTCGACCCTTAGGGGCCGGCCAGTGCTTTTTCAGGGATCCCGGCTAGGGAGAACCCGCGGCCCGCAGGAAGAGCATAGGCTCATTCGCAAGCCCGAGCGGGGCCAGGTCAATGCTCCACGTTGTCTCGTCACCCGGATCGCCTACGACCGAGTCATCGAGTTCAATCGGCCAACTGAGGAGATCCTTCGAGGCATTGACAGTGTAGAAAGCGCCTTCCCGTGAGTTCCAGGTCAGGGTGATGACATCGCCCACCCGCACTACCGATGTGATGTTGAAGAGCGTTGACGAATTCTCGGTGATCGAGGCGAAGTTCAGGGCGAGGGCGACTCCGCCAGTGGTAGGGGTGGCACTCTTGATCGTGAAGACGATCCTCCCGCCCGCGTTCGGGCGGATGCCCTTCCAATCGACGGCGACGGTGGCGTTGAGGCCGGACGGGTGCACGACATCGGTGCCCCCCGTGCCCTCGGCAAGATGCCAGATCTGGTTGGGGACGCTCTGCCCGTTGGCACGCGACCCGTAAAGGAGGAGGTCGTAGGTGGCCGTGGCGTCGAGGCCGGTAAGGCCCACTGTCATGCCGGGCGCGGTGCCGCCGCCGTTGTTTGCGAACAGGCTGTCCTGGAGCGCCTTCACATCATAGCCGTCCAACGCCGGAGTCGGGAACGCGGTGACGTCCGCGGTCACGCCGGCGTTTCCTCCGTTGCCGGATCCGTCCTCGGTAACGACGACCGCCCAGCCCGTCGGAGTGCCCGCGGTATCATTGAGCGGGACGAGGCCAGTGGTGGCACCGCTCTGGTTGCCTCCCATGTGCGTCGCCGCATTGTAAGGAGCGGGGGCGACATTGTCCGCACGCCCGAAGTCAATGAGGGCGGTGGTCGCTCCGACGGATGCGGGGAGGAGGGCGGCGAAGGCGAAGGCGAGGGCGAGGGAATGGTTCATGCGGATAGGGGAATATCGCCGCTCCATGACTCGAACACTTCCGAAATTGACGGGGAAGGTGAGGTTCCGAAGCACGAACCGGGCGGCCTGCTAAACTTGAAATAAGGGGGCGTTCACTTCCTGTGGCGGATGAAGAGGGCGAAAGCCGAGCTCATCAGGAGGGCCGCGGAGGAGGGCTCGGGCACGACTTCCGTGATCGAGCCGAAATTGAGCGCGAGGACTCCGACCCTGTCTCCGCCCGGGACGGTGTCGATGAGGAACGCGATGACACCGCTCCCGTTGGGCGCAATGCCTCCCCAATCGACAGCGGTGGTAGTATTGAGTTCGGAGTCATGGGTGACCTCGGTTCCTCCCGTGCCCTGGGTCAAATGGCGTTCTTTATTGTCGTAATGTTCGATTACGATTCGCAAATTCTCTTGGAGAATCCTTATGAGGCGAGCCCAAAATGTTCCGGATGGAAGAGATCTTAACCAACGGGGGAATCACTCGAATGAGGATCCCGCGACGTTGATACTTGAGAACCGGTTTGAAATCCCCGATGATGCGAGAGGCACGGTCGCCGAGACCCTCCAAACCGCCCTCTTGCCAACCCCCGTTCCCCCTCCGGATCAAAGACTTCGGCCTTGATCAAGAGCCCCAAACCTCCATGTCACCTTCCTCCCATCAAGGAGCCGTCGCAGGTCTCCTCGTCTTCCTTGCGGCTGCGTGCGTTCACGCGCAACCGCGCATCAACGAGTTCGTCGCCATCAATGCCGCATCCCTCACCGATGGCGATGGGAACACACCCGACTGGATCGAGATCCACAATCCGGATCCGGCGCCGCTTGATCTCGCCGGGTACCATCTCACCGATGATCCGGAGATCCCGGCCCGCTACACCTTTCCGGCGGGCACGACGATTCCCGCGGGCGGCTATCTCGTTGTCTTCGCCTCCGGTCGGCTCGAACCGAATTACTCCGACGGCGGCGGGAATCTCCACACGAATTTTTCCCTGAGCGGAACCGGTGAATATCTCGCCCTGAACGCTCCCGACGGCTCGGTGATCCAGGCCTTCGACCCCGCTTTCCCGACCCAGTTCGAAGATGTGTCCTACGGGATCGGCACCACGGTCGCCCAGACCACTCTCATCGCCGCAGGGGCACCAGCCGCCTGGCATGTCCCCGCCTCCGACATCGGCACGGCGTGGCGGAGCCCCGGTTTCGACGCCACGGCGTGGAACCAGACAAGCACCGGAATCGGCTACGGCTATGACAGCTCCCTCATCGGCACCGGCGGCGATACCCGCAACGCGATGTGGTTTGTCAACGCCTCGGTCTACCTCCGTGTTCCTTTCGTCGTCGCCGATCCCGGTGCCATCGCCTCGCTCACGCTCGCCATGCGGTTCGAGGACGGCTTCGTCGCCTATCTCAACGGCACCCGGGTCGCCTCCGCCAACGCCCCCGCCGAGGGAGCCCTGACCTTCAACTCGACCGCCACCGTCGCCCAGCCGGACGCGCAGGCGATCATCGCGGCGAATTTCCCCGTCCCGCCCGCTTCCCTCGTCGCGGGCACCAATGTTCTCGCCATCCACGGGCTCAATCTCACCGCTTCCGGCTCCAATTCCTCCGACTTCCTCGCCCTCCCCGAACTCCTTGCGACCTCAAGCGGCGAAGTGGGAAGCTTCGGTTACTTCACGGCTCCTACCCCGGGGGCCGCCAACGGCCCGACGCCCCTCCTCGGTTTCGTGAAGGATACGAAATTCTCGCATCGTCGCGGCTATTACACGGCCCCGTTCTCGCTCTCCATCACCACGAACACCCCCGGAGCCACCATCCGCTTCACCACGAACGGCACCCCACCCTCGGCCACGAACGGCAGCACCTACAGCGCGCCGATCCCGATCAGCTCCACCACCACCCTCCGCGCCTACGCCTACAAGGACGGCTTCCAGCCCACGAACATCGACACCCAGACCTACCTCTTCGTCGACGACATCGTCCGCCAGACGCGTCCCGCCGGCTATCCCACTTCCTGGGGCGGTGGGAATGCCGACTACGACATGGATCCGCAGATCGTCGACCACCCCGCCTACACCGGCAAATTCCACACCGCCTTCGCCGCCCTTCCGACGCTCTCGCTCGTCTGTGACGCGGACGCCTTCTTCCATCCGACGACCGGCATTTACCAGAATCCGCAGAGCGAGGGAGACGCCTGGGAGCGACCGCTCTCGGCCGAATTCATCGTGCCCGACAACTCCGAGCCCGGCTTCCAGATCAATGCCGGCGTCCGGATCCAGGGCGGCTCCTCGCGCAGCACCGATACGCCCAAGCACTCGCTTTCGCTCCGCTTTCGCGCCGAATACGGCACCGAGAAACTCCGCTACCCGCTTTACAAGAACACGCCGAGCGGCCGCACCGCCGTCGAGTCCTTCGATCTCCTGCAACTGCGGCCCGAATACAATTTCGGCTGGATGCACCGCCATTGGTACCAGGCCCTCTACGCGCTCTACGGACGCGACCAGTGGGCCAGCGATCTTTTCAACGGAATGGGAAACCGCGGTTCCCATGGCCGCTGGGTGCACCTTTTCCTGAATGGCATCTACTGGGGCGTCTACGATGTCCAGGAACGGCCCGACGCCGACTTCATGGCCAGCTATTACGGCGGAAACGACGCGGACTACGACACCGTGAATTCCTCCGTCGCCACCGCCGGCGATCTCGTCGCCTTCAACGCCATGATGGATCTCGCTTACGGGAGCATCGCTACCGCGCCCACCTACGCCGCCATCCAGAACTACCTCGATGTCGATTCCTTCATCGATTACATGATCCTCAACGCCTACGTCGGCAATCGCGACTGGGACGGGCACAACTGGCGTGCCGGGCGCAAGCGCGAGGCGGGCGCGGGCTACCAGTTCGTCCCCTGGGACACCGAGTTCGCCGCCAGCCATGTGCCCGGGGGTGCCTTCGCCAGTCCTCCGGATTTCTTCACGACCGCCCTCGCCACGAATGTCACCGGCAACAACGGCAACCGCCGCCCGACCGGTCTCCAGACGCAGCTTTCCCTTAACGCGGAATACCGGCTCCGCTATGCCGACCATGTCCGGCGGCACTTCTTCAATGGCGGCGTCCTCACTCCCGGAAAAGCCTCCGCCGCCTGGACGAACCGCTCCACCGCGATGTTCGATGCCATCGTCGCCGAGTCCGCGCGGTGGGGCGATTTCCGCCGCGACGTCACCCCCGGCCAATGGAGTCCGGCGCAGTTCGCCCTCTACACCCGCGACGACCACTACCTCCCCGTCCACGACTGGCTCCTCGATACCTACATCCCGCAGCGCACCGCCCTCGTCCTCGGCCAGCTTCGGGCCCGCAACCTTTACCCGGCAACCGACGCGCCCGACTTCTCCCAGCACGGCGGCACCGTCCCCCGCGGATTCCAGCTCCAGCTCGCGGCCCCCGCCACCATCCACTACACGACCGACGGCTCCGATCCCCGTCTGGCTGGCGGCAATGTCAGCCCCACCGCGACCGCCGTCGCTCCCGCCTCCTCCCTCACCCTGAATCTGTCCACCCAGGTCAAGGCGCGCACCCGCGCGACCAATGGCGAATGGTCGGCA
>JAHEDC010000285.1 GCA_024641425.1 Verrucomicrobiales bacterium
GAAGCAACCGAATCCAAACAGGAGATTGCGTCCGGAAGATCGATAGGCGTCCTCGGCGGCCCTGCCTGCCATCCAGAATTCGACCGTATAGGCGAGCGAATAGCAGATATTTGCTCCCACCGCCGCGAGGCAAAATAGGGCCGCAACAGTGGGAGTTCCGAATTGGCTGGGATCGCCAACGCCAGCGGCTACTCCACCAGCGAATATGTGTGCGATTAGGGACGGCGGAATCAGGAGGATGTTCCATATCACTCGCCGACGTTCCCAGTATCGGATCGCGTCCTTCCGGTAGTCGCTGAATTCCATAGTCATGTTTTCGGTCAGTTCTACGTTTGGACTCACAATGGCAACGTTTCCGCTTCGGTTCGGAATTCAGCGGTAGACCGGCGTCCGAGGCTTGGCCTGCGGAAGTTTTCCTTTGGTGGATGATATTGCCACGCTTCCGAAACAATATCCAGTGGCGAAGGAATAATTCCCCGGGGCGCCGGATGCTGATCCGGGGAGCAATTCCCCGGTGATGGTTCCTCCACGTTCCCAAAGTTCGCGGAGCGCTTTGGGAAGGGAATCCGGGAATCGGAAACTCCGTTTCCCTGCCGTCGGGCCTTCGGGGAAGCGCGGGAACGCCCGGCCCGGGAAGCGCAAGGGGAGACCGAGTCCCGACCGAAGGCGGCGTTCCCCAAGCGCCCCGCTCCCTTCGGGAACGAGGGAAAAGAGGGAACGTCAGGAACCGGGGGCGACGCCCTGCTCGGCCTTGAGACGCTCCGCCAGCCAGAGCTTGACGACGGACTGCCGTGAGACTCCGACGCGCCGCGCTTCAAGATCCAGCGAGTCGATCATCCACGTGGGCAGATCCACGTTCACGCGTCGTTGGTCCAGGCCGGGACGGGAGGCCGTCTCCCAGTCCAGATACGCGGAAATATCCTCGCCCTCATCGAAGCGACGGTCGAGTTCCTCAGCGGTGATAGTAGCCTTCTTTTTCGCCATGGCGTGATCTCCTTACGGATATGATGCGGATGCTAGTATCCCGCAGGGTGAAGATGCCAGTCCAGAGACGGCCATGGAGTTCCGCGATAATGGCGAAACGGGGTTCCGTCTCACTGCGGGCCTCCACGATGAGCCGTCGCGGGTCTGACCAGAGCTCCTGAGCCTGATCGAAGTCGATCCCGTGCTTCTCGGCATTGAGGCGGGATTTCTCCGGGTCGGACTCGAACTCCATTCCGCTAGCATAGCCGCGCCCACCCACCGGTCAAGCGGGCGAAGCGGGGGAATCCGGGCTTGCCACGGGCAGGCCGGAAGATTATGTCCTTTCCCTGATGCGTGTGGTTTTCGATACTTCCGTGCTTGTGGCAGCGGCCCGATCCCGGGACGGGGCGAGCTTCGCTCTCGTCTCGTCGATTCCGTCGCCTCGTTTCGAGATCTGCCTTTCGGTGGGACTGTATGCGGAATGGCAGGATGTTCTGAGCCGCGCCGAACACCTGCCGCTCGGTCGCACGGCGGAGGACGCGCGCGGATTCCTCCGGTACCTTGCAGGGCAGGCGCACCTCCAGGACATTTTCTTTCTCTGGCGACCGTTCCTGCCCGACCCGGACGACGACATGATTCTCGAACTGGCGTTCGCCGCGGGCTGCCGCTACATTGTGACGCACAATATCAGGGATTTCCGGGGCTGCGGACGGCTGGGCCCGGAAGCCATCACGCCCCGCGATTTCCTTGCCATCCTTAAGACTTCTACCGAACCATGAGTGCCCTCACCGTCCAGTTTCCCGAATCCCTGCACCGCAGCATCAAGGCCCTCGCCGAGAAGGAGGGCTATTCCGTGGATCAGTTCCTCGCCAGTGCCGCCGCCGAGAAGATGGCCGCGCTGATGACCGTGGACTACCTGAAGCGCGAGGCGGCGGAAGGCCGGCGCGAGGATTTCGAGCGCTTCCTCGAAGCCGTTCCGCCCCGCGAGCCCGACGAGTCGGATCGTTTGCCGGAGGGGTAGCTGCCTGCGGGGTCAGGTGCCGAGCAAAAACGCCATGTCCTCGCGCGTGATCGCGCCGGCTTTCCTCGTCTGGCCGGGGGCGGCGCTCTGGTTGACGATCTGGTCGTAGATTTCCTGCTTCCGCGCCTTCAGCTCCATCATTTTCTCCTCGATGGTGTGGCGCATGAGGAGGCGGGTGACGAAGACGGTCTGGGTCTGGCCGATGCGGTGGGCGCGGTCGGAGGCCTGGTTCTCGACGGCGGGGTTCCACCAGGGGTCGAGGTGGAAGACGTAGCTGGCGCGGGTGAGGTTGAGGCCGGCGCCGCCGGTCTTGAGGCTGATGAGGAAGATGCCGGGGCCCGTGCCGTCCTGGAAACCCTGCACGAGGCCGCGGCGCTGGTCGGAGGGGGTCTTGCCGTCGAGGCGCTGGAAGGGGAGATCGTTGGCGCGGAGGCTGTGCTCGAAGGTGTCGAGGGCGCGGGTGAACTGGGAGAAGACGAGGGCGGCGTGGCCTTCGGCGGTGAGTTCGGCGAGCTTGAGGACGAGGTGCTCGAGCTTGGGCGCGGTCTCGTTGTAGTCGGGATCGAGAAGGGCGGGGGAAATGCAGACTTGCCGGAGCCGGGTGAGGGCGGCGAGGGCGACGATGCCGGCCTGCTGCTCGGCTTTGTCGGCGAAGGCGGCGGCGACTTCCTCCCGCACGGCGGCGACGGTGCGGCTGTAGATTTCCTTCTGCCGTTTGGTGAGGTCGAGGTGGATGTTCGATTCGACCTTGGGCGGGAGTTCCTTGAGGATCTTCTCTTTGGTCCGACGCAGGACGAAGGGGCGGGCGCGGACGAGCTGCGGGCAGTCGGGGCTGAGGTTCGCCTCGCGGATGAAGCGTTTGCGGTCGCCGAGGAGGCCGGGGAGGGCGAGTTCGATGACGGAGAAGTATTCGCCGACGTGGTTTTCCATCGGGGTGCCGGTGAGGCAGAGGCGGAAGCGGGCGGGAAGCTGCCGGACCGCCTTGGAGCGGGCGCCGCGGTCGTTTTTCACGGCCTGGGCCTCGTCGAAGATGACGATGTCGAACTGGCGTTCCTTGAGGTCGTCGATGTCGCGCCGGACGAGTTCGTAGGTGGTGAGGATGACGTCGGCGCCGGTGAAGTCGAGTTTCTTGCGCGCGGTGCCGGTGTATTCGAGGACGCGGAGGTTCGGCGCGAAGCGGGCGATTTCGGATTCCCAGTTGAAGACGAGGGTGGGGGGCAGGACGATGAGGTGCGGGGTGCGGACGGTGGATTTCTTCTCGCCGACGCGGCGCACGGTGCCGTCCTTGATGGCGGCGAGGAGGGTGATGGTCTGGATCGTTTTCCCGAGGCCCATGTCGTCGGCGAGGCAGGCCCCGAAGCGGTGCTCGTAGAGGAAGGCGAGCCACTGGAAGCCCTCGTTCTGGTAGGGGCGGAGGGTGGCCAGCACGGTCGCGGGCATGGGGACGGCGCGCATTTTCTCGAAGGAAACGAGGGCGTCGAGGACGGCTTTCTCTTCGGGGGGCAGGTCGAGTTTCACGCCGGACTGGGCGAGCGCGATCCAGTCGAGGATCTGGAGCCGGGGGACGCTGAAGGTTTCCTTGTCGTCGTCGTGTTTTTTCCCGCCTTCGGCGTCGAGCGAGCGGCCGGTGGTGCGCTCGTAGACGGCGCGGAGCTTGGCGAGGGTCTCGACGGAATCGAGGGTGAGAAGGCGGACGCCGCCGTCATGGGCGACGTGGAAGAGGTTGCCGCGGAGGAGTTCGTTCCAGCGCTCGGGCGGGATCTCGAAGCCGTCGCAGGTGACCTCGGGCTTGAGCTCGAACCAGTCGATGGCGTCGTGATTGCCGGGAGGGCGCTCGGCGGAGACCTTGAAGTCGAGGGCGCCGGCACTGATCGGGAGGGCCTGGTATTTGAGGGTGATGCGGTGGGCCTTGCATTTCTCAAGGAGAAGGCCGAGGCGCTCGAGGACGAGGTCGCTGCGGCCGCGGAAGAAGACGGAGCTGTGCCAGATGTCCCAGCGGCCGGTGTCCTGGAGGACGCTACCGAGGACGGCGGCGGTGCGGGCGGCGGCCCGGAGGGGCGAGCGGAGGTAGCCCCAGGGGGCGGCGCGGTCGTTCTCGAGGGCGACGATCTCGGCTTCGACGTTCTCGGGGCCGGTGATCTCGGCGAGGACGGTATCGGCGAAGTCGAGGACGCCCTCGATTTCCTCGTCGTCCTCGAACTCGGGGTTCTGCCGGACGTTGGCGAGGATCGTTTCCTGTTCCTCGGGGCTCCCGGCGAGAATGAGGTTCCAGATGGTCTGGTAGGCGAGGGTGTCGAGGGTGTCGTCGTAGCGGTCGCGGAAGGCGACGAGGTCGCTCGCGTTGAGCATCGAGTGGAGGACGGCGGCGACGTGGGCGAACTCGGTGCCGTCGGCGGCAAGGATGCGGGGGAAGAGCGAGACGTCGCCGAGGGCGGGGTCGAATTCGATCTCGATCTCCGGGTTGATCTTGAAGCGCGGGAGGTTCCGGCCGGGATCGGGAAGCATGTGGATGCTTTCCGGGACGGGCTCGGGGATGCCGTTCTCGGTGCGGAGGACGAAGCCGGAACGGTTGAACTCGGCGGCGGGCAGCGTGAGCGGAATGCGGGGCCGGAAAGAGGCGCTGCGGATGCCGGGGCGGCGGTCGCGGATGTCGGCGAAGGAGGGCATGCCCTCGAAGAGTGTCCAGGAGTTGGGGTTGTCCAACCAGAGGAGGCGGCGCTGCTTTGGCAGAAAGACGATGTGGGTGCCGAGGCGGACGAGGTGGGCCTCGCGCCGGCCGTCGAGATCGACGAAGCAGGTGATGGTGACTTTGCCGTTGGAGGAACGGAATTCGGTGCCGCCGGTGGTGGACGCGATGGGGCCGGGCTCGACGGTCAAGCGGTTCGCGCCTTCCATGAGGACGGCGAGGGAGAAGTCGCCCGCGGTGCCGGCTTCGGGCCACCAGGTAAGGAAGGTTTCCTCGTCGACGAGCTTGCCTTTTCCCGCGAGGACATGGCGCGGGGCCTCGGGCGCGAAGGGATCGCGGGTGGCCGGGATGAGGGTGAAGTGCGCGTCGTGGACGGGCACGGCAAGGAGGGGAATGGCGTTCTTCGCCCGCGCGCCGGAGAGGGCGGTGGTCTCGCCGCCGGTCGTCTCATCGCCGCGCAGGAGCTGGCGGAGGAGGTCGTCCCATTCCTGGGGTTTGCGGTAGGCGGTGGCGGTGAATTGGGCTCCCCGGAGGAGGCGCGCGATGGTCATCAGCGTGACCGTGACGTGGCGGCAGGTCGGGCTGAAGGGACAGGTGCACTGCGCGAGCAGGCGGTTGTTTGCGAGGGCGAGATGGACGGTGCGGGTCTCGACGGAGATGCGCGGTCGGGCGATCTCGGCGACGAGAATGGTGCCGTTTTCGTCCCAGGCGAAGGAGTGCACCGCGTTGTCGGCGAAGTCGCTCAGCGCGGCCTTCATCGTGCGCGCGTCGACGAGCGAGTAGAGTCGATTTGGCTTCAGCTCGCGGAGGTGCGTGAGGAGGGGATTGCGGGTCGCGGACTCCATGCCAAAGGCTTACGCGTCCTTGAGCAACGCGCGGTTTACCCAGAAATACCGCCAGCCGGAAAGCACGGTCACTCCGACGGTGAGGGCGACGAGCATGAGTCCGAAGGTGTCGGGCGCGAGCCAGCGCAGGGCGACGAGGGGCCGCACGAAGGCGAAGAGCGCTTCCTGCGCGGCGAGCACGAGGAGGAAATAGATCGCGGCCGTGATCTGGAGGATCGTCTTCAGTTTCCCGAGGCTGTCGGCGGCGAGGATCGCGCCCTGAGCGGTCGCGATGAGGCGCAGACCGGTGACGAGGAATTCGCGGGAGAGGATGACGACGACGGCCCAGCCGGGAATCATCCCCTCGCAGGCGATGAGGACGAAGGCGGCACACATGAGGATCTTGTCCACGAGGGGATCCATGAGCTTCCCGAAGGTCGTGACGAGGCCGTATTTCCGCGCGAGGTAGCCGTCGAGGTAATCGGTGATCGAGGCGATGATGAAAAGGATGAGCCCGGCGCTATCGACCCAGGGAAAGGGGAGGGCGGTGATGCCGACGAAGACCATCGTCAGCACGAGGCGGAGCATGGTGAGCTGGTTGGGGAGATTCATGCGAAAACGGGCTTTTTCCAGATCGGCACCTCGGTTTTGATCCGGCGCAGGTAATGGCGGCAAATGTCGAAGGCCTCGCCGCTGTGGGGGGTGGCCACGATGACGGCGATGCTCGTTTCCCCCGCCGCGACGAAGCCCGTGCGGTGGCGGATGAGGCATTTGTGGGGGCCGAACTGGGCGAGGACTTCGCGTTGGATGGTCGCGAGGCTTTCCTCCGCCATCGAAGCGTAGGCGGAGTATTCGATCCCGGTGATCACGCGGTCTCCCTCCAGGGCGCGGACCCGCCCGAGGAAACAGACTTCGGCACCATCCCCGTCGTCGCCCGCGGTGGCCGGGAAGGGGATCGGATCATCGGAAAGAAGCAGTTCAGCCGTGAGGTTTGACATTTACAAGCGGGGCGAATCCCCCTTACATACAAGCTCCAAAGCCCCTCTAGTAAAGCAGTAAAGAAAACAATCACGCATCCTCTTACCAACCACATTATGAACAACGATTTCGGATTGATCGGCCTCGCCGTCATGGGGCAGAACCTTGTCCTCAACGTCGCGAGCCGGGGCTTCAAGGCCTCGGTTTACAACCGCACCACCTCCGTCACCGACGAATTCCTCGCCGGAACCGCCGCCGGGACGAGCATCGAGGGCTTCCACGCGCTGAAGGACTTCGTCGCCAGCCTCGCCCGGCCCCGGAAAATCATGATCATGGTCAAGGCCGGCGGTCCCGTGGATGCCGTCATCGACTCGCTCGTCCCGCTCCTGGAGCCCGGCGACCTTATCATCGACGGCGGGAATTCCCTCTACACCGACACCGAGCGCCGCAGCGCGGATCTGGAGGCGAAGGGCCTGCTTTTCGTCGGCACCGGCGTCTCCGGCGGCGAGGAAGGCGCGCTCAAGGGGCCGTCGATCATGCCCGGCGGGCCCGAGTCGAGCTGGGAGATCATCCGCCCTATTTTCGAGGCCATAGCGGCGAAGGTCGATGGCGTTCCCTGCGTCACGCACATTGGCCCCGGCGGCGCGGGCCACTACGTGAAGATGGTGCACAACGGGATCGAATACGGCGACATGCAGCTCATCTGCGAGGCCTACAGCATCTTCAAGGCGGCCGGCTTCAGCGCCGCCGAGATGGCCGAGGTCTTCGAGGAATGGAACCGCGGCGACCTCGAATCCTACCTCATCCAGATCACGGCCAAGATCTTCACCATCACCGACGAGGAGACGGGGAAACCGGTCGTCGAGTTGATCATGGACCGCGCCGGACAGAAGGGCACCGGCCAGTGGACGCTGCGCTCGGCGGTGGACAATACGGTCGTCATTTCGACCATCAACGCCGCCGTGGAGGCGCGGATTCTTTCCTCGATGAAGGAAAAACGCGTCGCCGCCTCGTCGATCCTCCACGGCCCCGACGGCACCGGCCTCGCGGGCTCCGGCTGGTCGCGGCAGGAACTCGTCGACCGTGTCCGGGACGCGCTCTACGCCTCGAAGATCGTTTCCTACGCGCAGGGCCTCGACCTCATCCAGCGCGTCGGCGACGAGCACGGCTGGGGCCTTGATCTCGGCTCCATCGCCCGGATCTGGCGCGGCGGCTGCATCATCCGTGCCCGCTTTCTCAACCGCATCACCGAGGCCTACGAGGAAAAGCCCGACCTCAGCAACCTCATGCTCGCCCCGTTCTTCACCGGCGTCCTCAACGAAACCGAAGCCAACTGGCGCGCCGTCGTGGCCCTGGCCGTCTCCCACGGCATCGCCGTTCCCGCCTTCTCGGCCTCCCTCTCGTATTACGACAGCTACCGCGCCGCGAGGCTCTCCGCAAACGTCCTCCAGGCCCAGCGCGACTTCTTCGGTGCCCACACTTACGAGCGCGTGGACAAGCCGGTGGGCGAATTCTTCCACACCGACTGGCCGGAAGTGATCGGATAAGCGGTGCGACACCCTTTGGCCCGATTCTCCGATGAGGGCATTGTCCCCAATTGCTGTGGTGGCGTTTTGGTTTGTCTTGGGCGCCGAAAGGTGTCCTGAGGGAGCCTCGTTGAGCCTGGAAGTCACCGACTTGTCGCAGTTGTGCGGACTGCCGAACTTTCCCGAGGGTCAGGTTCCAGGCATCACGAATGGAGGCGACGTGCTCTACCGGACTTTCACGTTTCCGGCGGATGCTTGGTGGTGTCGGGGTCTCGACGGAGTTGTACCTCGGACGTCCTGCCGCCACGCGGACGATTTTTGTCGGTCCCGTAACTCCGGCCTCGGCCGTGCCGTCAACGACCACTTCGTCGTGACCGGCGACGGCGGCTTGGTGTGGCATGCCGACGAAATGCGGCCTGAGTATGTCTTCATGGACGAGGCCCTGGGCATTCTCGGTCCGCGCGACATC
>JAHEDC010000286.1 GCA_024641425.1 Verrucomicrobiales bacterium
ATGGTCGTGGGGAATCCCGGGAGAAACGGTTGCTTTTTGGTCACACTTGAATCAACACGCCCCTGGGATTTCCTCACTCTTTTTTCGCCGAAAAGCCGCTTAAGTCAGCGCCATTCGGGACAGGCCCAATGAGAAAACACTTCGCTTTCTTTGATGGAGTGATTGACATTCGTGTTAACGATCGCCTCGACGTTCCATGAGAAATCCTATTCATTGGCTGTTTATCATCGCAGCGTTGCCGTTATCTTTGACAAGGGCGAGTGAATCGGAGTTAGTTTTAGACTTGTCGAATTCCCTCACATGGAAGTCAGTATTTGATGCAGGATTCAGGCCACATCATGAACAGTCCGGACGATTTGCGTGTGGACAGCGGAATATCAATTTTGGGATTCGTCATGGTAAAAATAATCCAGTAATGCAGCTCGGAAATGGAGATATCAGTTTTAGTCTCGTGGAAAATCATCTTCTGATTCTGGCGGTGTATTACGGTCGCGAGCAGCGCACCTTTTCTGAAGCTCAGGCAAATATGGCAACGTTTGTTGATCTCTTCGGAGAGAACGTCACTCGGGGTGGCAATCTCCGCATTTATACGAATGGGAATGTTGACATTGGTGATGCGGAATCGGTAGCTAGGGTTGGCGATTGGTCGATTGTTCATGGTTTTTCGCGAACCGGAGATAAGAATATGCCTGTCGTGGAGCGGGTAAGCATCGCACTGAAAACGAGGGAAGTTCGGTTCGCCAAGCGCATGTCCGAAAAGATCTCCCCCCCTCCCGGATACGAAGACGTTTCGTTGGATCCAGTGGTTCCGATCACCAGTGGGACGGGTCAGATTGCGCCCATTGGCGCTGCGAAGACTTCGGACTCCAGCGTGGCCTCCGGATCGACTGGGCGAGGGAAAAATGTCGCTGGGGATGGTTGGAGGGCATTTCTTTTTGGCCTGATTGCGTTGTTGCTGTGTGGCGGGTGCCTATTGGCATTCAGGAAGACCAGGGCGAACAAGGGGGACGGTCGGTGAATGGCGGTGGAAGAATCGAGAAAAGCCAACCTGCGGAATCGATCAGGATTGAAACGAGGTCTTCGTCGGTGACTCCACTTGCTGGGGCGGATCGGCGTGTATGGGATCGGGTAATTCCCGATCACGCCAGCCCTCGTGATCGCCTCAACACCCACTCCGCGCCAAAGCAGCCTAACGCGAGGATAAAGACGAATGGCGTATGCCAGAGGGAGCGCGTCAGCGTCCGCGTGACGGGGACGTCGGACTCGGGGAGTTTGCGGGCGAGCTTGTCGAGGTCGTCGACGGCGTAGACTTCGCCGCCGGTTTGGGCGGCGAGGCGGGCGAGGAGGTCGCGGTTGGGTTCGAGGCGGCGGAACTCGTCAGCGGCGAGGTTGGGCGTCCAGCCTTCCTCGGCGGTCTCGATAATCTTGCCTTCGGCGTCGATGGCGGTGACCTCGGCGCGGAACCAGCCTTCGGTACGATCCTGGGGGACGAAGCTGGCCTCGTAGACGCCGGGCTGGGTGTCGGAGAGGCGGGGGGAAACGGTGACGGGATCGCCGGACGGGCCGGTGAGGGTGAGGAGAACCTTGGCATCGTTGAGCGGGCGGAACGTGGGGTCGAGAATGCGGGCCTGAAGCCGGGCGACACCGGCTGCGGCGGCCTGCGGATCGGACTCGAACTTGAGGCTGACCCGGCGCGGGACATCGGCGACGAGCCAACGGATGATCTGCCGCCAGGCCTTGTCGGCGTCGGGGCGTTGCGCGGGATCCTTGAAGCCCCAGCGCCAGGCATCGCCGACTAGGAAAGCGGCGGCACGCCCGTCGCCGTAGCGCTGGGTCGCAAGGGCCGGCCAACGGGTGCGGCCGTCGAAGAGGGTGCCGACGAGGCTGGCTCCCGGCTTGAGGGCCGAGACGAGATTGAGCGAGCGGGTGGGCGGGAGGATGTTGAGCCGCGCTTCTTCGGCGCTGCGGTTCTCGCGGAGGCGGGCCCAGGGCTCGAGCCAGCCCTCGCGCGAGAGATCGAAGCGCAGCGGGCCGGCGGGGGCCTGTTCGGTCGGCTTTTCGAGATGGACGGGAAGGAAGGCGCCGATCGGGGTGTTGCGGTAGTTTCCGTGGGCGAACGATTCCATGCCGCCGAGCATGAGGAAGCCGCCGCCGCGCCGCGAGACGAATTCCTGGATGAGATCCATCTGGTCGGTGGTGAAGAATTCGGCTTCAAGATCGTCGACAAGGAGGGCGTCGTAGAGGAAGAGGTTCTCGGCATCGCGGGGGAAGCCGTTGCGGAGTTCCTTGCCGTCGTCGCGGACGTTGAGGGCCTTGAGGACGGGCTCGTCGTAGCGTTGTTCCTCGCCGTCGAGGCCGCGGAAGCCGCGGAAGAGCGGGTTCGACGACTCTCCGTCGCGACCGCGCCAGGAGAATTTCGGCTCGCGCTTGGCGATGCGCACGAGGGCGGGCATCTCGATCTCCGGATCCTCGGCGAGGGCGCGGTGGAGGAACTTGTATTCCCAATTCGGTCGCCCGCAGACGTAGAGGACGCGGTAGGGGCCGCGCCCGCGGTTCACGGAAACGAAGCGCTCGTTATTGGCGAGCGTGGCCTCGGGCTTTTTGGGATCGGCTGCGTTTTCCGGCCCGAGCGAGAGGCGGTAGAAGGTGAGACCGGGGGTGGTCGGGCGATGGAGAAAGCGGAGGCTGTGCGAGAAGTCATCGGAGGTCGCGACGAAGCGTTCGCTGGCCACGGTTTCGGCACCATCCTTGTCGAGGAGTTTCAGGACCACGGCCTCGTTTTTGAAGCCGCGCGCGCGGACGGCGACCTGGAGGGTGACGGGGGCGTCCTCGAAGACGGTTTGAGTCACGGTTAGGTCTTCAATAGCGAGATCGCGGGCGGGGGCCTCGTCGCCGATGACGACGGGATAGACCGGCGGCAGATGCGCGAGGTCGGGCGCGGGATCGGGAAGGCGGGTTTCGTTGCCGTCGGTGAGGACGACGATGGCGGCGAGGGGTCGACCGTCGTAGCGCTTGGCGAGGGAATCGAGCGCGCCGTGAAGGGATGAGGCCTCGCCGTCGAAGGGGACGGAGGCGAAGTCGGTGGCGCGGGTGAGCGAGGAATCGAAGCGGTAGCGGCGGAGGGTGAAGTCCTCCTCGATCGTCTTCAGCCATGAATCGCCTTCCTCGGCTTCGGTCAGATCCTCGCGTAGCGCTTCGGCACGGGTGCGGGATTCGTCGTTGTCGCGGACATCGAGGCTGCGGCTGTTATCGACGAGGACGGCGACGAGGTTGGCTCCGGGTTCCGCGCGCTCGCTGACCCACTCGGGTTGGAGCAGGCAGAGCGCGAGGAGGATGAAGCCGGTGAGCTTGAGGCCGAAGGACCAGCTGCGGACGTGGGGTGGAAGCTGGTGGCGGGTGCGGTGGTAGCCGAGGGCAAGGACGAGGGCCGCGAGCATGACGAGACCCGCGGCGGGCAGAAGCCAGCGTCCGTTGGAGAAAACCAGGGCGGCGAGGAAAGGAGCGGGCATGGACGCGGGTCAGGGGGCGGCGCTGTCCTCGCCTAGGGATTCATAATAACGCCGCACGAGGTCGCGGTAGGGAGCGGGAACGGGATCGCGGTCGATGGGGACGAGCGAGTCGTCGGATTGGCGGCGCGCGATCGCTTCGTCGATCTGCTTTTGCAATTCCACGAGAGGCTTGGTGATGCGCGATTCGACGAGCCCCCACTGGGGATCGAGGCTGTGGCGGAGGACGTCGTTGCGCATTTCTCGGGCCCGGCCGCGCACGCGGGAGAGTTCCTCACGCATGGCCTCGTCATCGACGACTTCCTCGACATCGCGCAGGCGCTCGGAGAATTCCTGGTAGTTCTCGCCGAAGATCGGGCCTCGATTGTTGCCGGTCGTGTCGCCGCCGAGACCGGGTTCGCGCTGGGCTCCATCGGGCTCCCAGTCATCGAAGAAATTCCCCGGTCCACTCCCGCCGCCGCTGCCGCCGGGGCCGCGACCAGTGGGGGAGCTTTCGGAGTCGCTGGGCGTTTGACCTTCGCCTTGACCTTCGCCTTGACCTTGGCCTTGGCCTTGACCTTCGCCCTGGCCCTGGCCCTGGCCCTGGCCTTCGCCTTCACCCTGTCCGGGTTGTTGGCCGCCGGGTTGTTGGCCGCCGGGTTGTTGGCCGCCGGGTTGCTGGCCGCCGGGTTGCTGGCCGCCGGGTTGCTGGCCGCCGGGTTGTTCGCCGCCGGGTTGTGCACCATCGGGCTGGGGTTCTCCGGGTTCCTGTTCTTCGTTCGGGGAATTGCCGCGACCGGTGGCGGTTTCCTGTTGGAGGTCGCGGATGAGGTCGTCGAGTTCAGCGCTGGCGATGCGGAGGCCTTCGGTTTCGTCTCCGAGGACGCTTTCGGCGGCGGCATCGACACCCTCGGCGAGTTCGTCGATGGCGCGGCGGGCCTCGCGCTCGGATTCCGCGGCTTCGGCGGTTTGGCCGTAGCGGGTTTCGAGTTCGGCGTCTTCGAGCGACTCGGTCGCACCAGCAGTTTCGGTGCGGCGGATGGTATCGTAGAGGCGGCGTGACAGAAGAGGCTCGCTGGATTCCGATTGTTCGGAAACTTCCTTGAGTTTCTCGACGACATCCTCGAGGGCCTCGCGCTGGGTTCCGATTTCGGCGGAACGTTCGGCGTTCTCGAGATTCTGCTGCATGCGCTCGGCCGGGGTGGCGGCCGGATCGGGAGTTTCCTGGGCAGCCTGCTCGAGTTGCTCGGAAAGCTTCGCCTCGTTCTCGGCGAGTTCGCGCACCTCGTCGCGCAGGCCGCGCATCTGTTCGGCGAAGGCGTTCGATGTCTGCTCGCGGATGTCATTGGCGAGTTCATCGATCTGCCGTTCGGCGCGGGTGCTCGACGCGGTTGCTTCGGCCAAATCGCGCTGTTCGATCTGCTCCGCCGCCTGTTGGGCGGCCTCGCGGCTCTCCTCGAGTTTCTCGCGGGCCTCGGCGGTGCGGGCCTGGTTCTCCTCGCTCTCCATCGTCTCCTGGAGTTCGTCCATTTTCGCCAATTGCTCCTGCTGCTCTTCCTCCAGCCGCTTGAGCTGGCGTTCGATCTCCGCGCGTTCCTCTTCGGTCTCGGCGGCTTCGAGCGCGGCCTGGAGATCCTTCAATTCCTCGGTGATCGCCTCCTGGCGCTTGGCCAGTTCCTTGAGCCGGTTGAGCATCTCGACATCCTGCGCGTTCTCCTCTGCCTGTTGTTCCTGTTGCTGCTGGCTGGCCTGGCTCTCGGTTTCGTAGCGTTGCTCCTCCTGCTGGAGCTTCATTTCCATGAGTTGGCGCTGGCGTTGCTGCTGTTGCTGGGAGGAAGGTGCTCCCGCCTGCTGCTGCGCCATGGTGACCTGGAACTCGCGGGCGCGCAGCTTGAGCAGATTCTCGTAGGCGTTCTGTTCCTTTGCCAGCGCGTCGGCGAGGCGTTCCTCGGGCGCGTCCACTGCGAGTTCCCCGAGGATCTCCGAGGCTTCCTTCATCGCGGCGACGGCGGCGTCGAGGTGAACGAGCATTTCGGCGTCGGTGATCTCCTCGCGCGCGGCCTCGCTTTTCTGGATCACGCTTTCCTGCCCGAAACGCACGACCTCGGCGTCCTCGCGGAAGTTCTTCGGCTCGCGCTTCACCTTCCAGGTCGCGCTGATGATTTCCTTCTGCTCGAAGGCAAGCTGCTCGCCTGCGCCGCCGGGGGGCTGGCCTTCGGATTGCGACTCGCTGCTCGGCGGGGCCGGCGACTCGCGGAAGATTTCCTCGAAATGCCGGACTTCGGCGAAGAACATATCGCTCTCGGAGCGGCGGGTGGTTCCGTCGGCGGCGGTGTCCTCGGCCCAGAAGTAGTAACTCAGCAATTGGTTCGGCTGGGCCATGAGGGACTCGAAATCGATCTGGGTCGCGACCGGTTCCTTCTTATCCGCCTTGAAGCCGGCGGTGTCGAATTCCACATCGTAACTCTCGCCGTTGAAGGTGTAAGTCGCGCCCGCCTTCTCGATCCTGACATCATCCCAAACCGTGGCTTCGAGGGCGAGTTCCTGGATGGGCGTAACCGAGGCATCCTTCTTTGGAAAAACCAATTCGATCTTCGGCGGCAGGTTCCGCTGCACCTTGATCGAGAACTGATCCTTCTTCCGGTTCTCCCGGCCGTCGGCATCGGCGAGATGGAGGGCGAGTTTCAGGTCTTCTTCCGGCTGGAAGGAAACGGTGAGTTCGGTTTCGTTGTCCGGATTCTGGGTAAAGGTTTGCGTCGGCTCGGCGGGAGGGACGGGAAATCCGGCGAGGTAAAGTCCGGCGCTGGCGACGGGAACATTCGTCGTAAGGGTCAGTTCGAGGGTCGAGCCTTCGAGCAATTGCACGCGGCGGGCGTCCTTGATCTCCTTCGGTTCCAGTCCGGTGTGGGAAGGGGGAATGACGCGGGCGGTTGCCTTCTTCAGCGCGGGGAGGACAAAGGTGTCGATGGTGTGGACGTCACTGACGCCGCCGGCGAAAGAGACATGATAGACCGAGTCGTCGCGGACTTCGGGAATGAGGGTGCCGAAGACGGGATCGGACAGCTCGCGCTTCATCGGGAACTGGCGGATCTCGTGATCGATGGATTCCACGATCAGGGTGGCGTCGCCGGGAACGGCTTCCCCGTCGAAGCGCGCGGTGACGACGAGTTTCGAGCCGCTTTCGAGTTCGACGTCGCCGGGATCGACGGTGACGGAGAAGGCGACCTCGCCGATGGGAGTGGGGGACGGATTCTGCGTGACTCCGAGTTCTCCTGCGCGGCGGGTGTGGCGGAGGGTCGAAGTGGCGAGGCCGATGAGGCTCACGGCAAAAATCCCGAGGGTAAGCATTTCGGCGATGTTCCAGCGTTGGCGCGAGCCTTCGGCCATGGTGGTGCCCCAGTGTTTTTCGATCATCGTGCGGGCGGCGTCGGTGATGACGCGTTCGCGGAGATAGCCGCCGCTATCCTTGCGCGCGTCCTGTTCGACGGCGGTGACGAGAAGGGCCTGGAGTTCGGGATGATGGGCCTCGATGCCCCGGGCGAGGGTGACGGGATTACTCTGCCGCCGCGTCGCGAGGCGGAGGGCGAGTGGTCGGAGGAGGAAGGCGAGCGCGAGGGGGGCGAGGAGCCAGGCGGAGTGCCATTTTCCGCTTTGCGTGCAGAGGAGGTAAATGGCCCCGGTGGCGAGGGCGGCAACGATCCAGAGCACGACGAGGGCGCGGCTGCGGAGGATGCGGGCTTCCCGATCGAGGATCGGTTGAAGTTGACGCTGGAGGACGCTATCGATCATGACGTGGGTGCGGGTTCCGGATTCAGACTATCGGCGGGATCAGAGGTGTTACTGGCCCGGGCGGGACGTCCCGCAAGCCAGGTTTCGAGGATAAGAAGGAGGATGACGGAGAAGACGACCCATTGCCAGATCCGCTGCTGTTTCTCGCGTTCGGCATCGCGTTCGCGCGAGCGGATCTTTTCGGCTTCGGCCGCGTTCCGGGGTGCCGGGGAAACGCCATTGCGGGCGACCGGAATCCCGAAGGCCTCGAATTCGGCGAAGGGAAGGGAAGCGGTCTCGCTCTCGCCGGGAGGGACATTGACGGCGAAGTGTTCGGTCGTTTGTCCGAAGGTCACGGTGTGGAGGCCGGGTGTGTCGGCGATCGGTCGCACGTTGGCGGCGAGCGATTTCTTCGTGCCGTCCGGAAGGATGTGGGTGAGGGCATCGCCGGCCTCGTTTTCGACGGGAGGGAGGGGTTCGCCGGCGAAGGTGGGCATGGCGGCGCCTGAGGCGAGACCGCCGGCCCCGCAGAGGGAGTAGAGGAGGGGGATGAATTTCGACGAGCGGGCGAGCTGGCTGTCGGTGGGAGTCCAGCCGGAGGTGAGGACGACGAGCGAGCCACGTCCGACGGGGAAGAGAATCCAGGCCGGATCGCCGTTGTCGAAAGCGGCGAGCACGCTGGCATTCTCGGGCAACGACTCAGGCGTGAGATGGCGGGATTTCCAGAAGCGGATCTTCGTAAAGTCGCGCACCTGGGGATCGCCGAAGGCCGCGAGGAGAGGGTGGTCGAAGTCGATGCGGGCGAGGATGGCATAGTCGCGCTCGGCGGCTTCGGTGATCTCGATTCCGGGGGTATCGGTGAGTTTTTGGAGGACAGCGGTCGCCTTGTCCACGTCGTCGATAACGGCGAGCGTGGTCGTGCCCTGGTCGAGCGCGGCTCGGACGGCCTCGGTCTGGGTGTCATCGAGTTCCGAGAGGGCGGGGACGATGACGAAATCGGCACCGGTTTCGCCAGGCTTAAGGAAGAGGAGTTTCATCTCGCCGGTCTCGGGGAAGCCGCGGCGGACGTAGTAGAAGGGGGAGCGTGCGGAGTTGGCGTCGTGCTCGCCGGTGTAGAGGATGCGGGCGGTGCGGTGGGTGGCGGGGGCGAAGGAGAGGCGGTTGTCGAAATCGGTCTTGTCGCCGCTGAGGACGAGTTCGGCAGTG
>JAHEDC010000008.1 GCA_024641425.1 Verrucomicrobiales bacterium
CGGGCAGACAGGACACTTCACCCGGCCCGCGATGGGCCTCGAAGCTTCATCCAGCACCGCCGATTCTATTCCTCGCTATTCAGCGCCTTTTTTGCGACTGCCAGTTCCTTCAGTTTCTCGGCGCCCACCTGCGGATAGGCGAGATTCAGCGAGGCCAGGCCATCGATGACCGCCCCGGCTACCGCGATGCGGGTGAACCACTTGTGATCGGCTGGCACGACATACCACGGGGCCTCGTCGGTCGCGGTGTGTCGGATCATCTCCTCGTAAGCCCTCTGGTAGTCATCCCAATAGCCGCGCTCCCGACAGTCCGCCGAGGAGAATTTCCAGTTCTTTTCCGGATTGTCGATTCGCGCCAGGAACCGCTTCTTCTGCTCGTCCTTGGACACATGGAGGAAGAACTTCCGGACTAACACCCCATTGCGGCTCAGATAACGTTCGAAGGCACGGATATCTTCGAACCGTTCCTTCCATATGTTCTTCGTGACCCGCTTCGGCGGCAGTTTCTGGCTCTGGAGCAATTCCTCGTGCACGCGCACGACGAGCGTCTCCTCGTAGTAACTGCGATTGAAGATCCCGATGCGCCCCCGCTCGGGCAAATGCTTCTGGCAGCGCCAGAGATAGTCGTGGTCGAGTTCCTCCGAGGACGGCACCTTGAACGAGGCGACCTGGCAGCCCTGCGGATTGACGCCGCTCATCACATGCTTGATCGCACCGTCCTTTCCCGCCGCATCCATCGCCTGGAAAATCAGCAGCACGGCCCATTTGTCCTGCGCGTAGAGCATGTCCTGCAATTCGGCCAAAGCCTCCACCCCGGTTTGCAATCCCTCCTTCGCCCGTGGCTTGTCCTCCGATCCCAGATGAAGAGTATCCTCCGGGTCAATATCCTTGAGGCGAAACTTCTTGCCGTCTGTCACACGGAACGGCCTCGAAAGCTCCTTCGCGATCTTTTCTATTTTCTTCAGATTCATGGCTGGGTTTGGCTTCGGATTGAATCGATTCTGGGATGTATTCAGGAAAGCACCCCTGTCGGTCGGGGTTTATCGCTTCGTCGCGTCAGGGTTGGTGCCCTCACGAAACGAGACGCGCGGACTTTGGTCAATCCGATTCTCGCCGCACGGTTCTCACCCACCGACACGGCGGCGGAATTTCCCCGCGGGGCGTGGCCCAAACCCCAACTCCATTGAATGGAGAACGGCAACGACTGCGCCTCCACGGCGCAAAAATACCCGCCCCCCCCATTTCCAGTTGTTTTTGAGACGCAATCTCATTAAGCTGCTTGGAGAAAACGTGAATATCCGCTCCGCGACCCGCGTTTCTCATTCAAGCCGGTTTGTGAAAGCAGCCCTCGCCATGACCCAACCCCGAATTCCGAAAGAAAGCCAGTCCCTTCGCCAGACCCGGAAGGGCGAGCGCGTCCGCGTGGAGCGGATTGAAGGGGAGTCGACCGTCTGCCACCGGCTCCGCGAGATGGGCTTCTGTGAGACGGCCGAAGTGCAGGTCCTGAACAATTCCGGGGCCCTCCTCTGCCAGGTCTGCGGCGCGCGGGTCTGCCTCAGTTCGAAACTCGCCGAGTCCATTTTCGTCGCCCCGGCCTAGTCGCGCGCCCGCCCGGAGCACCCACGGTTCCGCGCATTGCCGAAACCATGTCCGATCCGTCCCTCCAGAAGCTCTCCGACCTCCCGATTGGCGCGACCGCCGTCGTCCATTCCCTCCAATCCGGCCTGCCCAGCCTGACCCGGCTCCGCGAGTTCGGACTTCTGCCCGGCGTCCGCGTCCAACTCATCCGCAAGGCCCCGCTCGGCGATCCGATGGAGATCTCGGTGCGCGGCTCCCTGCTTTCCGTCCGCAAGACCGAGGCCGAGGCCATTGAAGTTATGGTGACCGAGGATTCGAAATAGATGAGCGAAGCCGATTCAGAGAGGGCCCCGCTCATCTTCGCCTTCGTCGGGAATCCGAACTTCGGAAAAACAACCCTGTTCAACGCCTTGACCGGCCTCAAGCAGAAGGTTGGCAACTATCCCGGAGTCACTGTCGAGCGCAAGGAGGGCGAATGCTTCTCCCAGCACGGGAAAAAGCTGCGTCTGATCGACCTGCCCGGCACTTACAGCCTCAGCGCCCGCTCGCCCGACGAGGCGGTCATGCGCGATGTCCTCCTCGGACGTCGCCCCGACACGCCGCGTCCCGACCGTGTTATCGTCGTCATCGACGCGAGCAATCCGGAGCGGAACCTCTACCTCCTGACCCAGATCCTCGAACTCGGCCTGCCCGTCATCGTGGCGCTGAACATGACCGACGTGGCGGAGGAGAAAGGCCTCGTCATCGATGTGCCGCTGCTTTCGGAGCGCCTCGGCGTCCCCGTCGTTCCCATTCAGGCCACGGAGAAAAAGGGAATCATCGAGCTGAAAGCCGTCATGAGCCGCGTGAACCTCGCCGCGCCCGAAGGCCACGAGGCCGCCATCCCCGCCGATCTCCGCGCCGTCCTCGAGCACACCCGCGACGCCCTCGCCAAAGTCGGCGCCCCCGTGGCCTCGCGCTCGCTCCTCGAGCCGCTCTATCTTCTCTCCGACCACGACCCGAGCCGGCAGACGCTCGATGCCGCGACCTTCCGCGCCCTCGCCGCCGAGCGGAAGCGCGTGGACGAGGCTCTCCCTGGTTGGGAGGACAAACTCGTCGCCGCCCGCTACGACACCATCGGCGACCTTCTCGATGGCGTCGTCCGCAGCACCGCCGACGGCACCGCCACCCTCACCGACCGCGTCGACGCCATCCTCCTCCACCGCGTCTGGGGCTGGGTCTCGCTCGTCGGGATGCTCGGCGTCATCTTCTATCTCATCTTCAGCTTCGCCGACATCCCGATGGGTTGGGTCGAGAGCCTGTTCGCCACCGTCTCGGGTTGGGTGGAGAACGCGATGCCCGAGGGCGACCTGCGCAGCCTCATCGTCGACGGCGCCCTCGCCGGCGTCCAGGGCGTCGTCATCTTCCTTCCCCAGATCGTCATCCTCTTCTTCTTCATCGGGATCATGGAGGACACCGGCTACATGGCGCGGATCGCCTTCATCATGGACCGCTTCATGGGCAAGGTCGGGCTCAACGGTCGCAGCTTCCTCCCCCTCCTCAGTTCCTACGCCTGCGCCGTGCCCGGCGTCATGGCCGCCCGCACCATCGACTCGCCGAAGGACCGCCTCATCACCATCCTCGTCGTCCCCCTCGCGAGCTGTTCGGCCCGTCTCCCGGTTTACCTGCTCCTCATCGGCACGATGGTGCCCGGCGATGTCGTGCCCGCGCTGACCAAAGTGCTCATCCTCCTTGGCCTCTATGTCCTCGGCACCGTCGGCGCCTTCTTCTTCGCCTGGCTTTTCAACCGGACGATGATGAAGGGCTCGACCTCGGTCATGATCCTTGAGCTTCCCTCCTACCGGCATCCCTCGTGGGGCTCGATCGGCCTTCATCTCTGGGAAAGGACGCGCCTTTTCATCCGCCGCGCCGGCACCGTCATTCTCGGACTTTCCATCATCCTCTGGGCCCTCATGACCTATCCGAAGACGGACACCGAGGACAAGTCGCAGGCCATCGCCGAGAGCTATGGCGGGAAATTCGGCCACGCCATCGAGCCCGTCATCAAGCCGCTCGGCTACGACTGGAAGATCGGCATCGGCCTCGCCGGTTCCTTCGCCGCCCGCGAGGTCTTCGTCAGCACGATGTCGATCATCTACGCCATCGAAGAAGACGACGACGAGGAAGTCACCCGCCATCTTCTCGCCGAGAAACTGCGGCTGGAAAAACACGCCGACGGTCGACCGATCTATTCCATCGCCACCTGCCTCAGCCTCCTCGTCTTCTACGTCTTCGCCATGCAGTGCCTCAGCACCGTGGCCGTGGTGCGCCGGGAAACGAACGGTTGGAAATGGCCCCTCTTTCAGCTAGGGTACATGACCGGTACCGCTTACCTCGGTGCGCTCGTCGTCTACCAGACCTGCCGCGTCCTCGGCTACGCCGGCTAACCCGCAAAGACCACCATGCACCTCGACGAATGGCAGACCTGGGGCGCCCTCGCGGTCATCGCCCTTACCCTCGGCATTTTCGCCAGGGCGATCCTCCGTTCCCGGAAAAACGGCGCGGGCGGTTGCGCGGGCGGCTGCCACTGCACGGTGAAGGAGAAGATCACGCCGAAGGCCCCCCGCTAGGCGGTCTGCGGGGCGTTCAGTTCCCCCCCTGCCTCGGCTCTCGCAGGGAAAGCCCCCCTCGGACGCGCCGGAAGCGCGCCCACTTCACTCGGTCGCGGCCGGAGCTTCGGCCTTCGGCTTCTCCTCGGCGGGCTTCGGACGATTCAACACGTCGTCCCGAACGCTGCCCACCACCGTCATTACTTCTCCGATCAATTTCTCCGGCACCTTCAGTTCAACGAGCGTCGCCTGCAGATTCTCCGCGACCGCGTTGAAGTGCGATTCCTTTAGGTCGGGTAGATTCTTGTGCGCGGCGCGCATGTCCTTGCCCGTCCACGGCTCCGGCCCGCCCAAGGCAGTGGCAAGGAAGGCCTTCTGCTTGTTGTGCTGCTTCTTCATGTTCACGTCCTCGAAGAAATAATTGATCCGCTCGTCGGCGAGCACCTTTTTGTAAAAGATGTCAACCGCCGCATTGATCGCCGCCTTGCCGCCAAGCTGCTGGTAAAGGCTCGCCTCACGCGCAGTGTTGAATTTGTCCCGGCATTTCCCGCAACAGAACGCGTAGGATTTCTTCTCGTAGACGACCGTGACCGCCGTGTCCGCGTCCTCCTCGCAGACCGCGCACTTCGGGACCGGAGCGGCTTTCTTTTCCGCGGCCTTGTCTTCGGCGGATACGGGCAAAAGGAAACTGGCAAGGAGGAGGAGGGCGAAAAAGGTCTTCATGGGCGTTTCAGGTAGTTGGATTCAAGGGATTCGCTCCATTCGTGCCACAAACCGTATTTCCCCGCTCGGCGTATTCTGCGATTTTCCGCGCATGGGAGCCTTCGCAGGACTATCGTGACGGCCTTCCATGTGCGATAAGAACAGGCACCTCGATGAAAGTCAGATCCAAAAAGATCCTCGGCCTTGTAGCCTGGATCATCGTCACCTTCGCCGCCCCCGTAGCCGGAGCGTTTTTCGGTCCGGACGAGTGGTTCGCCGGCCTCGCGAAGCCCGCGTGGAATCCGCCCTCGTGGCTTTTCGGGCCGGTCTGGACGATCCTCTACACCTTCATGGCCATCGCTGCCTGGCTCGTCTGGAAGGACGGCGGCTTCGGCCGGAGGCGCGTGCCGCTCGCGCTTTTCCTCGCCCAACTCGCCGTCAATGCCACCTGGACGCCGGTCTTCTTCGGCCTCCACGCTCCGGGCCCCGCCTTTGCCGTCATCGTCCTGCTCTGGATCGGCATTGCGGCCACACTTGTCGCTTTTGGCCGGGTTCATCGCACCGCCGCCGGCCTTCTCGTTCCTTACCTTGCTTGGGTGACTTTCGCCGCCGCCCTCAATTTCGCGATCTGGCGCCTGAACCCCTGATTTCGCTTGCCCCGGCACGGAATTCCGGGACACGATGCGCGTAGCCATGGCTACCGTGCGCTTCACGCAGAACCTCCAACGCCACGCCTCCGCGCCGGAAACACGCGCTCCCGGCACGACCGTGCGCGAGGCGCTCGACGCCACTTTCCGCGAAAACCCGAAACTCCGAGGCTACGTCCTCGACGACCAGGCCGCACTGCGCCGCCACATGGTGGTCTTCGTCAACGGCAGCGAAATCACCGACCGCTCCGGCCTCAGCGATCCCGTTCCGGAAGACGGCGAAATATTCGTCATGCAGGCCCTTTCCGGCGGTTAGGCATTTCTTACACACGCATAACCCATGAGCCCGTTCCTCCACCTCGGCACCCGCAAGGGCTACTTCCGACTCGACCGCGATGAGGACCGCCCATGGCGGATCGCCCGCACGGACTTCCTCGGCGTGCAGGTTCCCATGCTCCTTCCCGACCCGCGCGACGGCAGCCTTTACGCGGCGGTCGAACACGGGCATTTCGGAACGAAGCTCCACCGCTCCACCGACAACGGAACATCCTGGGACGAGATCACCGTGCCCGCCTATCCTCCGAAACCCGACAACGCGCCCGAGGTGATGTGCCCGGTGCGCCAGAGGCCGATCCCTTGGACGCTGGAGAAAATCTGGTCGCTCGAAGCCGGCGGCACCGACCAGCCCGGTCGCCTCTGGTGCGGCACCCTTCCCGGCGGACTCTTCCGCTCCGACGACCACGGCCAATCCTGGGAACTCGTCCGCTCGCTCTGGGATCGCCCCGAGCGCGCCAAGTGGTTCGGCGGCGGCTACGATTCCCCCGGCATCCACTCGATCTGTGTCGACCCGCGCAACAGTGACAGCGTCCGCGTCGCGATCTCCTGCGGCGGCGTGTGGGAAACCCTCGACGGCGGCGTGACCTGGACCTGCCGGGCTACCGGCATGGTCGCCGACTACCTCCCACCCGAACTCGCCGGTGATCCCGACGTCCAGGACCCCCATCGCATGGTGCAATGCCGCGACGAGCCCGATCACTTCTGGGTGCAGCACCACAACGGCATCTTCCGCAGCACGGACGCCTGCACGAGCTGGCACAGGATCACGAACGACCAGCCCGCCGACTTCGGCTTCGCCGTCGCGGTCGATCCCGCGAAGGCCTCCCGCGCCTGGTTCGTCCCCGGTGTGAAGGACGAGGTGCGCCTCCCCGTCGACGGCAAACTTGTCGTCACCCGCACCGACGACGGGGGGGCGAGCTTCACCAGCCTCTCGCAAGGCCTCCCGCAGGAACACGCCTACCACCTCGTCTACCGCCACGCCCTCGACAGCGACCCCAGCGGCTCACGCCTCGCCATGGGCTCCACCACCGGCTCCCTCTGGACCAGCGACGACGCCGGCGACTCCTGGAACCTCCTCAGCCACGACCTCCCCCCGGTCTTCTGCGTGCGGTTCGGATGAGGTTTCCGGAAAACCGGACCCGTCCGCCCCATTCTACCAGCTCTTCGGATCCTTCGCGTCGAAGACACCATCCTCGCCGAGGCTGTAGCAAATGACGTCCTGCGCGATCCGCGTCCCGTCCGGGCCCACCACGGCTCCATCGTCATTGGCATCAATCACAACGATGTAGGGCCGCCCCCAACCGTCCACAAGGCGCGGACCAAGCTTCGGATTGACGACCAGCAGACCGCCCTTTCCATCGCGCGCCAATTTCCCCTTATAGAATAGCGGCCCCCGGGAACTCGCCCCCCCGTCAGATCCATGAGACGTGAGGATGTCCACGAATCTTTCGTCCGTCTCTGTTTCGTAGCTATCCGTTGCAGCGACTCCGTTCGGAATGGGCAGCCTAGAGTATTCCATTTCGTAGGCCTTTACCGCTCGCACCAGATTCACAACCTCGTTGCTTTCTTCCCCATGATGCCGGATCAACGGTTCAGGCTGGTTGCGATGACCACAATATCCGAACAAGAAAACGGCAACGGCCACCACCCCCACCACCTGCAATAGATCCCGCCAGCGCTTCCGCCGCGCTTCCAGCCGTTCGAAATCCGCCCGTTTCATCCCCCATCATCCTTCCTCCGCTTCCGAAATCAAGGCGGCGGGGCGGATTGTCAGAGGGAAGGACGAGGAGGAGGAGCGGGGCGTGGCCTCCGAATCCCCCAATTAACCAATATCCAATAACCAATAACCATTTGCCCCCCGTCCCGGAATTGTCTATTGCTTGGGTTCCCCCCGCGCCGAACCCACACCCAGCCACCAGACCGGAATGACCATTGTTGCCATCGCGAACCAGAAGGGCGGCGTCGGAAAAACGACGACGGCCATTAATCTCTCGACCTGCCTCGCCGAGCTGGGCAAGGCACGCGTCCTCCTCATTGACATGGACCCGCAGGCGAACGCGACCAGCGGCCTCGGTTTGGATCCGGAGGAAGGGAAGAGCATCTACGAGGCCCTTATCGGCGAGGCCACCCTGATCTCGAAAATCCAGCCCACCCGCTTCCAGAATCTCTCGATCATCCCCGCCGACATGGAGATGGCCGGGGCCGAGATCGAGCTGGCGCAGAAGGAAAACCACCTCACCCGCCTCCGCGAAATCCTCGAGCCCCTTCGCGCCGAGAAGGCCTACGACTTCGTTCTCCTCGACTGCCCGCCCTCGCTCGGCGTCCTCATGACCTCGTCGCTCGCCGCCGCCGACCAGCTCCTCATTCCCCTCCAGTGCGAGTTCTTCGGCCTCGAGGGACTGGCCAAGATCGTCCACGTCCACGAGCAGATCCGCGCATCGGGCGCGAACCCGGACGTGCGTATCGAGGGCATCGTCATGACGATGTTCGACCAGCGGACGAACCTTTCCCGGCAGGTGCTCACCCAGGTCAGCGAGCATTTCCCGGAGGAAATGTACCAGACGATCATCCCGCGCTCGATCCGCCTCGGCGAGGCCCCGAGCTTCGGCCAGGCCATCATCGAATACGCGCCGACGAGCCAGGGGGCCGCCGCCTATCGGGCGCTCGCCCAGGAATTCCTCGCCCGCCACCGCGCCGCCTTGGTAGAAAACGCGACCCCAAAACCTGTCCCCGCCTCCCGGGACGCCTGATTCCCCCCGCCCTTGCTCGTTGATCGCCCTGATCCCTGCTACTTTCTCCCGGTGGTTGTAATTTCCCGAAATGCCCGTTTATTTCGGGCTGCCTAAATACAAAAGGCATTCCAAACAAACGACCAGCGACGTATCGCGGCCGTGGCGACTCCCCCCTTCCCTCGCCATCGGGCCGATCCCGTCGCGCCTACAACAAGCGAATTTCATGATAAAGTGGATCATCAGGAAGATCATCGGCTCGAAAAACCAGCGGGAAATCCGCCGGATTTGGCCGCTGGTGAAGAAAATCAACGCCTTCGATGAGGAATTCAATAGCCTCAGCGACGATGATCTGCGCGCCAAAACGGTGAAATGGCAGGAAGAACTCGCTTCCTTCGAGGCCACGCTTGACGGGGAAATCGCGGCCTGGGTCGAGTCCGAGAAGAAGGCCATCGAAGCCTCCGGCAAGCCCGAGGACGACCAGGCCCGCGCCGTTCAGGCCATTATGGAACAGGCCCGCAAGCGCAAGGTCGAAGGCCTCCACGATGTTTTCGCCTCCCAGAATGCCTACCTCGACGAGATCATGTGCGAGGCCTTCGCCGTGGTGAAAAACGGCGCCCGCAGACTCTGTGGAACCAGCTATGATGTTTGCGACCAGCAGGTTACCTGGGAAATGGTCCATTTCGATGTCCAGCTCATCGGCGGTATCGGTCTCCACCGCGGGATGATCGCCGAGATGGCGACCGGGGAAGGCAAGACCCTGGTCGCCACCCTTCCCGTCTACCTGAACGCCCTCACCGGCCGGGGCGTCCACCTCATCACGGTGAACGACTACCTCGCCAAAAGGGACGCGGAATGGATGGGCTACCTCTACAAGTTCCTCGGCCTTACGGTCGGGGTCCTCCAGGGAGCCCAGCAGCAGAGCCCGGACATGAAGCGGGAAATGTACAACTGCGACATCACCTACGGCACGAACAGCGAGTTCGGCTTCGACTACCTCCGCGACAACGGGATGGCCTCGTCGAAGGACTACCAGGTGCAGCGCGGCCATTTCTTCGCCCTCATCGACGAAGTCGACTCCGTCCTCATCGACGAGGCGCGCACCCCGCTCATCATCAGCGGTCCGGTCTCCTATAGCAACACCCACCAGTACGACCGCTACAAGCCGCTCGTCGAGCAGTTGGTGAAAAAGCAGAACATCCTTTGCAACCAATCCATCACGGACGCCAAGACCGCCTTTGACGAGGGCGACCTTGTTGCCGCGGGACACGAGTTGGTCAAGGTGAAGCTTGGGCAGCCGAAGAACCGGGGCTTCCTCCGCCTGATGGAGGATCCCGAACTGCGGAAGCTGTCCGAAAAATCGGAATTGACCTTCTACCAGGACAGTCAGAAGACCGCCCTCTTCGCGCTCAAGGAGGAACTTTACTACACCATCGATGAAAAGGGCCACGATGCCGATCTCTCGGAAATGGGGCGAAATTACCTGAATCCCGACGATCCCGACGCGTTCGTCCTCCCCGACCTCGCTACTTCCTTCGCCGACATCGAGGCCGACGAGGCGCTCTCCGAGGCGGAGAAGGGAGTGCGTAAGGAGGAAATGCAGAAGAAGCTCGACACCCAGGGCGAGCGCATCCATTGCATCTCCCAGCTCCTCAAGGCCTATTGCCTTTACGAGAAGGACGTCCAGTACGTCGTCACCGACAACAAGGTCGTCATCGTCGACGAGAACACCGGCCGCGAAATGCCCGGCCGTCGCTGGAGCGACGGTCTCCACCAGGCGGTCGAGGCCAAGGAAGGCGTGCAGATCGACAAGGAAACCCAGACCCTCGCCACGATCACGATCCAGAACTACTTCCGCCTTTACGAGAAGCTCGGCGGCATGACCGGAACGGCCGAGACCGAAGCGGCGGAATTCCACGACATCTACGGCCTCGACGTGCTCCCCATCCCGACAAACCGCCCGGTCCAGCGAAAGGACGCGAACGACCATATCTACAAGACGCGCCGCGAGAAATTCAACGCCGCCATCGCCCTCATCAAGGAACGCCACGCCAAGGGCCAGCCGGTCCTTGTCGGAACGGCCAGCGTCGATACCTCGGAGACCGTCTCTCGCATGCTCAAGCGTGAGAAGATCCCCCACGCCGTCCTCAACGCCAAGTTCCACCGCCAGGAAGCCGAAATCGTCTCCCGCGCCGGCCAGCCCGGTTCCGTCACCGTCTCGACGAACATGGCCGGTCGGGGCACCGACATCAAACTCGGCGAAGGGGTCGCCGACGTCGGCGGACTCTTCGTTCTCGCCACCGAGCGCCACGAGTCCCGCCGCATCGACCGCCAGCTGCGCGGCCGTTGCGCGCGCCAGGGCGATCCCGGCGAATCGATCTTCTTCATCAGCTTCGAGGACGACCTCATGCGGAACTTCGGCGCCGCCGACCGCATGACCAAGATCATGGAGCGCTTCAAACTGGAAGAAGGCCAGGAACTCCAGCACCCTTGGCTCAATCGCTCGGTCGAGACCGCACAGAAGCGCGTCGAACAGCGAAACTACACGATCCGGAAGCGCGTTCTTGAGTTCGACGATGTGATGAACCAACAGCGGGAAGTCGTCTACGGCTACCGCAATGAGGTCATCGCGACCCAGAATCCCCGCGAGCTCCTTTTCGAGATTATCGAGGAAGCCATCCCGGTCAAGGTCGCCTCCTATCTCGAAGCCCTCGACGGCGAGCCCGACTTCGAGAATCTGCTCCAGTGGGTGAACGCCACCTTCCCCATCGGCCTCAGCCGCGAGAACGCCGATTTCGAATCCCGCGATGTCGAGGGCAATGCCGCCTTCCTCGTCGAGAAGATCAAGGCCGTCTACGAGATCAAGACGAAGAGCGTCCCGCCCGGGCCTCTGGCCGCCATCGAGCGCCACATGATCCTCGCCAGCATCGACAGTCTCTGGCAGGAACACCTCTACGGTATGGACTCCCTCCGCGAGGGCGTGCATCTCCGCTCCTACGGCCAGAAGGATCCGCTCATCGAATACAAGAACGAAGCCTTCTCCATGTTCCAGGAACTGATGGAGAACATCAAGTTCGAGGCCCTGAACAACCTCTTCAAAAGCCAGGCCGCCATCATGATGATGGAAGGCATGCTCACCGGCGGACCCACCCGCCAGGGTCCCGGCCCCCGCATGCTCGGTCCCGAGAACATGGGCCAGTCCGGCAATTCCGGCGCCATGATGGACGTCGAGGCCTCCGAATCCCTGAAATTGCCCGACCTCAGCAAGGTCAAGAAACCCTCCCAGCCCGTCGTCGGCCGCAACGACCCATGCCCCTGCGGCAGCGGGAAGAAATACAAGCAGTGCTGCGGACGCGGGGCGTGATTGAGTTTTCGGTTTTCAGTTTTAAGTTTTCAGTTCCCGCCGCAGGCGCATCTGCTCCACTGAAAACTGAACCCTGAAAACGGAAAACTTAACAGCTCTCTTCGGCGGCACCTTCGATCCCGTCCACCTCGGCCACCGTTACCTCGCGGAAACCGCACGGCACGAATGCGGACTCGCGGAGGTCATTTTCATCCCCTGCTGGAAATCCCCGCACAAGGCAGGCCACCGCACCAGTTCGGGAGCGCACCGCGTCGCCATGCTCCGCGCCGCTCTTGCCGACGCGCCCTGGGCCGAGGTCTCGACCTGGGAACTCGACCGCGAGGAACCGTCGTATTCCTGGATGACCGTCGAGCATTTCACCCGCACCTTCCCGAATCGGAAATTCGCCTGGATCCTCGGCAGCGACCAATGGAACGCCATCGAGACGTGGGCTCGTCCCGATTTCCTCGCCGCCAACCTGACCTTCATCCCCTTCCCCCGCGACGGCATCGATCCCGTTCCCAAACCGGGATTCCGCATGAAGCCCATCGCTGCCTCGACCCCCGGTTCCGCCACCGAGATCCGCCACCGCGTTCGTGAACGAGAATCCATCTACGGTCTCGTTTCCCCGGCGGTGAAAGATTACATCGCCGCGCACCGTCTCTATCTGGACGCCCCCTGATTTCCACATCATGAACAAGACGTCCTCCATCACCGCCGCCTTGGCCGCCATCGCCGTCATCGTCTCCCTCATTCTCGCGGGACAACGAAGCGCCCTCCGCAAGGATCTCGCGGCTTCCCAAGCCGATACCATGATCGCCCGCAAGGAACTCGCCGAAGCGAAACGCGTCCACGCCGAGGAACTCCTCGCCGTCCAGGATCAGGCCGCCGCGAATCTCCAGTCCGCCGAGGCGCGGTGGAAGGACGCCACCCGGCAGCTTGAGGAACAGCACGCCGACCGCCTCGCCGCCGCGAATAGCCAGTTCAACGACCTCCTCGAGAACGGCCGCCGCTCCCTCGGCTACATCGGAACCCTCGAAAAGAAACTCCAGGACGACCAGACGCTCGAAGCCGGCGAGATCGAGCGGCTCGCCGCCATCGCCTCCGGCCTCGACCACCTCCGCGCGCAGTACCGGAAGCCGATGCAGGAATTCACCGAACTTGGCGCCTATTTCGAGCGCCAGGCGAATGTCTCCGTGACCGAGCCCGAAACAAAGCGCCTCAGGGGAATCAAACGCCTTGTCAGCAAGAGCTTCCGCGAGGAAGAACGCGAGCAGAAACGGGAATACGAGCAACAGCTCGGCCAGCGCGCCGCCTTCGAGGTCGCCCACGCCCGCTTTTCCGCCGCCTATGCTTCCGCCCAGAAACAGATGGACGCCCTCGGCAAGGACATGGCCGACCACTCCCAACGCCTCTACGCGCTCATCGACGAAGGAAGGGCCGCCAATTCCGAGGATCTCGCCCGTTTTTTCGCCGAATCCAAAAAGGCGATCAACGTCCACCTCGAGATGATCGAACTGGATCCCGGCGATTTCGACGACCCGCCAGAGCCCGCCCTAAGGCCCTGACCTTTCCTTTCTCCGTCGATTTCCTCCCCCCGATGCTTGCCAACGGCCGCCGGAAAACGTAATGCTTTTCCAACATCCCCCTTTTTTCCGGCTATTTTCCACCGATATCCCATGAATCTCACTCTCAAAGTCTGGCGCCAGAAGAATCGTGAATCCAACGGCAGGATCGAAACCTACGCCGCGAACAACATTCCGGACACGGCTTCCTTTCTCGAGATGCTCGACATCGTGAACACGAACATCATCGAGTCCGGCGGCGATCCCATCGCCTTCGACCACGACTGCCGCGAAGGCATCTGCGGAGCCTGTTCGCTCGTCATCAATGGCATCCCCCATGGCCCCGAGGGAGGCGTCACCACCTGCCAGCTCCACATGCGGAAGTTCCGCGACGGCGACACCATCTGGATCGAACCCTTCCGCGCCCGCGCCTTCCCGGTCCTCCGCGACCTCGTCGTCGACCGCTCCGCCTTCGACAAAATCGTTCAGGCCGGCGGCTTCGTCTCCGTCCGCACCGGCTCCGCCGTCGAGGCCAACGCCCTCCCGATCCCCAAGGACGTCGCCGACGCCTCGTTCGACGCTGCCGCCTGCATCGGCTGCGGGGCCTGCGTCGCCACCTGCAAGAACGCCTCCGCCATGCTCTTCGTCGCCGCCAAGGCCGCCCATCTTAATCTTCTCCCCCAGGGCAAGCCCGAGGCCGACCGTCGCGTCCTCGGCATGGTGCGCGCCATGGACGAGGCCGGCTTCGGCAACTGCACGAACCAATACGAGTGCTCCGCCGTCTGCCCGAAGGAAATCACCGCCTCCTACATCACCCGCCTCAACCGAGAGTTCGCCAAGGCCGCCGCCAAGGAAGCCGTCGGGGCCTGCGGGTAGTCCGTCGGCGATCGGGTTTGAAATCCGTACCTTGGGGATAAAGGTTCCGCCCCGTGCGGCAAGCGGTCGCAATGCCCCCGAAACCGTTTTTCCCGCGAGCCTCGTCTTGAGCCCCCCCCAGGAAAACGAGCGCGAGTTTCTCAGCATGCCAGGCGGCCGGCAGGTTCTCCTGGAGCCCGGCACGATCACGGTTGCGGTGCCCCAGTTCCTCTCGGTCGCCGCTTTGGAGCCTCGTTTACCCCTGAAAAGCATGCGTCCAAGTTTACTCGCGATCGCCGTTTTGGGATCCCATTTCCTGTCCGCTTTTCCCGCCAGCGCTTACGACAACGAAGACCTCCGGCGGGAACTCAACAGCCCGGATCCTCTCGTCTACTATTCGGCGACGCAGAAAGCCATCGAGGTGCCCACTCCTGAAACCGTTCGGGATCTGATGGCAGTCAGCCTTTCAGCCAATCCGCAGCACCGTACCCTCAAGGCCCATGGCGACGAGGTCTATCGGGCTCCAAGGAGCCATTCTCTCCTCGCACTTTCTCAGATTCTCCCCAATCCGCCCGCCACCTTCAACTCCGACAAAAACTTGGAGGCATGCGGGGATCGGAGGTCTACTTCCTGGAACTTGGGGAAACCTGGTGGGAGGAAAACAGACGCCAGTTTGAGGGAAAAGATTCAAAAATGCCCGAGCGTCGCCCCGAGTCACTGCGCAATCTAGACCCTGAGGATCTTGAAGTGAGGGAACGCTCCGATTGCGAAAAGAGTAGCAAGCTTTCAATGGCTCTCACCTTGAGGCAGGCCAAACGGAGTGGAAGCACCAGGGACCAGATCGAGGATGAATACCTCGCGGAACGCCGGCAGGCCCGCGCCGCCGAGCGGGCGCTGGCAGATCGAGATCGCACCTCCCCCGGTTCCGCTTTTGTTTCTCCGCCCCCAGAAGCGGCCGTCCGACGCCCATTTCCAATGGACCTTCCAACCTTCCCGTCTCCTGGCCCTGGATCACCGGAAACCGTTCTTTCCCTCTCGTCGCCGTCGCTGCAGCGATGCTCTCCTTTCATCGCCGGAAGTCAGAGGCTTCGGCCTGATCGCGCCCCCTAAGGATTGAATTTGTTCCCATGGACGAAGCCTGGGGACCGCCCTACAGTCCCCGATCATGAAAATTCGAAACCTGCTAGTTGTGGGTGCGGTTTCCGGGGCGGTTTGGATGCCATTCGCATCTTCCGCGAAGGACGAACCCGCCCTTCCCTCCGCCAAGGTGAGCGACCTCACCGTGGATGGCTTCATCGGCGAGAACACCGTCGATGTCGAGTCGTTCAAGGGCAAGGTCGTCGCCGTCGAATACTGGGGACAGCATTGAGGCCCCTGCATGGCTTCCATGCCCCATCTGGTCCAGATGGATAAAAAGTATGCGAAAAAGGGTCTGCAACTCATCGGCGCGCACGTCCAGGCCGCGACCAACGAGGAATTGACGGACATCATCAAGAACTACAAGATCGGCTTTCCGATCGCCACCAAGGTCAATAGTCCGGTGCCTTCGAAGGGAATTCCGCACATGATCGTCTTCGGGGCCGACGGGAACCTCGTCTTCGCCGGTCATCCGGCGAACCCGGATGCCGAGAAGGCGATCAAGGCGGCCCTGAAGAAGGTCGGAGATCCGGGCGGGGCTTCCGGGGACGCGGATTCCTCCTTGCTCGCGCCGCGACCCGAAACCCTGGTCGAACTGCGGACCTGGACCAATGCCGAAGGCAAGACAATGAAGGCCAAATTGCTCTCCGTCGAGAACGGTACCGGCAAGTTCGCCTTCGCCGACGGACGCACCTTCGACTACGCCCTCGACAAGCTCTCCGACGAAGACCAAAAGGTCGTCGCCGAGAAGTCCGCGTCGACCGAAAGCGAATAGCTCCTTCCGGCTCCGGCAGTCGCATCCCGCTCTCTCGGGATGCGACTGCTTTTTCATTTCCCCGCTTAATCTTTAACCAATAACCACCCTCCGTGTCCTGGCACTACGACGACGATTATCAGGATCGCGCCGCCGCGAAGGCGAACATCCTCCGCGAGATCGCGAAACGCCGGAAGAAGGGGGAACCTTTCAAGCAGCTAGAAGTCGCGAGTCCGCGAGGCAACCCGGCGAAGACCTTCTGGGGCCGGGCTTGGTGCGAGAATCTCGAGCGCTACAGCGACTACGAATCCCGTCTCCCGCGGGGCCGTTCCTACCTCCGGCAGGGCAACGTTTACGACCTCACCCTCGATCCCGGCGAGATTTTCGCCTACGTGACCGGTTCGGAAATCTACGAGGTGCTCGTGAGGATCGACGCTCTCGATCGCGGCAAATGGAAGGCCCTGCGCGCCCGCACCGCCGGGCAGATCGGCAACCTCGTCGACCTTCTCGGCGGCACGCTCGGCCCCGGCGTGCTCGCGGCGATCACGGACGCCAAGGACGGCCTCTTTCCGAATCCGAAGGAAATCCACTTGAGCTGCTCCTGCCCCGACTGGGCGGGCATGTGCAAGCACGTCGCGGCCGTTCTTTACGGCGTCGGCGTCCAGCTCGACCAGCAACCCAAACTCTTTTTTACCCTCCGTAATATCGATCACGGCGAACTCATCGCCGCCGCCACGATGGGCGCAGCCAAGGCAACAACCCTCGCAAAATCCGCCCGCGCCGGCACCGATATCCTCGTTCCCGGGGAGCTCTCCAACCTCTTCGGCATCGAGATCTCTGATCCGGAATCCGCCTTTTCGACGGCGGAATAGACTCAGACATTCGTTGCAGGGTCGGCAAGCGTGCGCGACAGGAACTTGCACGACTTGGCGCTTCCGCTCTCCCCTAGGCGCGCCTTTCCCCCGCAATCCGTCCGCTCCTTCCCTACGCCCACGCCGCTGCAGCTTTTCCAGACTTCCCATTATGCCTTCAAACCACTCGAGGGACGACAAGTCTGCGACCAGGACACCTTTCGCAAACATCGCCCTCCTCCTTGCGCTCTCCTTGGCGGCTTGTAGGCGCAACGCCCCGGAAGATAGTCCAGAGGTGAGCGCGCCCCTCCTTCCTTCGGCGGCGGGAGGTCAAGGGGTGATTCTGGAAACACTTCGACGACTCAGCGAGGCGGCGGAGCACGATCACCCGCTTCTTGGCGACAGGAAGGTGCGGGCACTCCGGGCAAGACTGTCCGCGATCCCTGAACCCAGCGAAACCCCGGAGCATTCCCGCGCCCTTTATGAACTCGGCATCGAGGAATTGCGGATGAACGCACTGGAAGAGGGCATCACCCATCTGGACCACGCCCTCAGCCTCACCGCGAAGATCGCGTTTCCCGATGACGCCCAACGAACCCTCTGGACGAACCGGATCCGCTTTCAGTTGGGAGTCGGGTACCTCCGGCTCGGCGAGACGGAGAATTGCTGCCTTCTCTACACCGCCGAGAGCTGCATCGTTCCCATCCGCGGCGGCGGCCTGCATTCAAGGACACGCGGTTCCCGGGGAGCCATCCGTTACTTCGAGGAAATACTGGGCCATCCACTGCCCGGCGAGGAGATCATGGAAACCCTCCAGGTCCGATTGGCCGCCCGTTGGCTTCTCAACATCGCCTACATGACGCTGGGAGAATACCCGGACGGCGTTCCGGAACCCTTTCGCGTACCCGCTTCAAGGTTCGAAGATTCGGCAAGCTTCCCGCACTTCGAGAACATCGGTGTTACGATGGGCCTTGATACCTTCAACCTCGACGGGAGCGTTGTCGTCGATGATTTCGACAACGATGGTGATCTTGATATTCTGACCTCCACCTGGGACCCACGGGGACAAACCCGATTCTTCCGCAATGACGGGGACGGGCGTTTTTCCGACCAAACCGAGACCGCCGGGCTCACCGGATTCTTCGGGGGACTCCACCTAGTCCAGGCGGATTACAACAACGATGGCTATCTCGACGCCCTCATCCTCCGCGGCGCATGGCTTGGCGCCTACGGCAGGATTCCGAACTCCCTCCTTCGGAACAACCGCGACGGCACTTTCACCGACGTGACGATGGAGTCGGGCCTGGGGGCGACGGCCTTCCCTACCCAGACGGGCGCGTGGGCCGACTACGACAATGACGGCGATCTCGACCTTTATCTTGGCAATGAATCGGAACGCGCCTTCGCTGCTCCCACCCAGCTCTTTCGCAACAATGGCAACGGCACCTTTACCGACGTCGCGGAAGACGCCCGGGTGCGCGAAACGATCTTCGCCAAGGGCGCGTCCTGGGGCGATATCGACAACGACCGGTTTCCGGATCTCTTTGTCTCCTTCGCGGGCGGCCCGAACCGGATGTTCCGCAACAATGCCGACGGCACCTTCACGGATGTCGCGCCCGAACGGGGAATGACTTCCCCGACGGGAAGTTTCGCCACCTGGTTCTGGGACTACAACAACGACGGGAACCTTGATCTCTGGGTCGGGTCCTCGACGGGTCCCGTCGGGGTTCTCCTTCTGTTTTCGAATGGCATCGGAAATCCCGCGAATGATCCCGAGACCCAGCGGCTCCAGGATCAGTTCGTTGCGGAATCGATGAAACTCTATGAGGGCACCGGCCTCGGAATGTTCCGCGAGGTCTCATTCGCTCGCGGTCTCCATTACCCCAGTCAACCCATGGGCTGCAACTTCGGGGATCTCGATAACGACGGCTTTCTCGACTTCTACCTTGGCACGGGAAACGTCGACTACGCCGAGCTTCGACCGAACCTCATGTTCCACAATGAAGGCGGCCGGAAATTCACCAACGTCACGATGGCGGGAGGATTCGGGCACCTCCAGAAAGGACATGGCGTTTCATTCGCCGATCTCGACAGCGATGGCGACCAGGATGTCTACATCCAGATGGGAGGAGCCCAATGGGCCGACGAGTTCTACGATGCGATCTTCGAGAATCCCGGCTTCAAGAACAACGCCCTCACCGTAATCCTCGAAGGGCGGGAATCAAATCGCTCCGCCATTGGGGCCAGGATCAAGGCCGACTTCACCGACGGCGGCTCTCGCCGTGAAGTCTACCGCCACGTGAGCAGCGGTAGCAGTTTCGGAAACAATCCGCTCCGCCAGGCCATCGGAATCGGCAAGGCCACGACTGTCAGTACCCTTGAAGTTTTCTGGCCGACCACGGGCAAAACACAGACGTTCTCAAACATCCCGGCGGGACAAACCATCCGCATCGTCGAGGGCGAAGCGACCTTCAAGACGGTGCCCTTGGAAGCGGTTCGTCTCCACACGAAACAGCCCTAACCCGCTGCCGGGAAGAGCGAACGCGGGAATCCCGCGCGCTCGGGCGCCGGAGCCAAAGAGGCTGACGCCGCCCCTAAGGAAAGGGCAGCGCAGCCGAACGCGTGCTCACGCAACCTTTCCCTTGCCCTGCCGGAGCAGCGCCACCATGACACCTTGGACCATGAGTTCCTCCACGGGCACGAGATCGGGATAGTCGGGATTCTCCGCCTGGAGGTAAGGTTTACCCCGCTTGGTCACGAAGCGCTTCAACGTGGTCTCCCCATCGATCAAAGCCGCCACAATGTCGCCCTCGCGGGGTTCCTTGAATTCCAGGATCACGTAATCGCCGCTCAGAATATGCGCGCCGGTCATCGAGTCACCCCGTACTTTCAGGGCGAAGGTCTTCGCGTTGCGTGGCACCCCGAGGGAGGTAATATCCACCGAGAGGCATCCGTCCGCGTCCTGCGGGTTATCGGAAGCCATGCCGGCAGGAATCTGCCCGTAGATCGGAATATCGACGATCTCGTCCCGTTCGAGCACTTCCGGAAAGACGAGTGCCCGGGCGAGGCCGGCGATGCGTTGAATCGCTCCCTTGCGTTCCAACGCCCTAAGGTGGCTTACCGCCGCCGTCTGGCTTTTGAACTCGAAGTGGTGCTGAATATCCCGCGTCGACGGCATCACACCGGTCTTCCTGTGGTAACTGCGGAGGAAATCCAGAATTTTTTCCTGACGACTCGTAAGCTTGATCATTTGATTGGCGTGGCTGGCGGGTTCGGTGATAATAGGCCCATTCGGGATGGTTCGCGGGCACTCCGTCGGACACCCCCAATTGAACACTGTTCCCGAGAACACTTTCGCGCTTCGCGAACTTGTGCAACATTTTTCTCGCGTCCTTCAAATAATTTTTATCGTGAAGCTCTCCTTCCCGCTCGTCACCGCGGCCCTCCTGACCTTCCACGGACTTTTTCTTTCCCCGCCGGGTTCGGCGCAGGAGGATCCTCCCGTTGATTCCGAAACGCCCCGCGGAGGCGTCGCGGACCCCTTCGTCGAGGGGGCGCTCCCCGCCCTTTCGCAGGAGACAAGCCGACGCGCGGCCGCGGCGGCCGCGAAACAGGATTGGGAGACCGCCTTGAAGCTCTACCGGGAAATTGTCGAGTTCGCTCCCGAGAACGCCCTTGCCCGGGCCAATCTCGGAGCGGTTTACTTTCAGGCCGGCGACTACAAGGCGGCGGGCCCCGAACTTGAAAAAGCGGTCGAACTCAACCCCGCCCTCAACCACACACGCGTCACTCTCGGCATGACCTACTTCATGTTGGAGCAACCGTATCTCGCCATCTCCGTGCTCAGCCGAGCGGTGAATGACGATCCCGCGGACGCCCGCGCCCACAACTACCTCGCCGTCGCCCTCCGGCAAAAGGGCTGGGTCGATGGCGCGGAGGAAGAACTCCTCAAGGCCGTGAATCTCGACCCCAAGAACGCGGAAGCCCATTTCAACCTCGCCCTCGTCTATCTGGAACGGAAGGTTCCCGCACCTGAACTCGCCCGCCGACACTACTACATCGCGCGCGATCTGGGCGCCGAACCCGATAAAATAATTGAAAAACAATTGAATGAGGGGAAGTAGTATGGTTTGCCGAATTATTTCCAGTTTTTGCCGCAAATCACCACTAGCTGAACATCGCCATGGAATTATCTGATAGCACGAGCCGCCGTAACGCGCTCCGGATGCTCGGAGCAGGACTCTTCGTTCCCAACATCCTCATCCCGCGCCACGCCATCGCGGACGACACCCGCGTCTTGCGCGCCATTCGGGTGCAACCTCCGAGCATCGTTGGAAAGTCCGCCATTGTCATTGACCCGAACGCGCGCAAGGTCCTCTACACGAAGAACGCCGACACGCGACGTCCGGTCGCGAGCACCCAGAAACTCCTCACCGCCCTCATCAATGTCGAGCGCGGCGATCTCGACGGCATGATCACGGTCGCGAAGACCGACACCCAGGTCGAGCCCACGAAACTCTATATCGCGGCGGGCCAGCGCTATCGGCGCAGCGCCCTCATCGAGGCCCTTCTCGTGAAAAGCGGAAACGACCTTGCCCGTTGCCTTGCCCGCGACTACGCCGGTAGCCAGGAATCCTTCGCCAAAGCCATGAACGAGCGCGCGAGGAAACTCGGCATGCGCAATTCGAACTTCATCACCTCCAACGGCCTTCCCGCCTCGGGTCAATACTCAACGGCGCGGGATATGGGGATTCTCGGCCTCGCCTGTTACAACAACCGCACCATCCGGAGCTTCATCAAGGAAAAGGCAATCAACTTCCGCTACGCTGACGGCCGGGTGGTTACCCTCTCCAACACGAACAAGCTTCTCTCCCGCTCCACCTACTGCAACGGCATGAAGACCGGCTATACTAACGCGAGCGGGAAATGCCTCATCTCCTCCGGCGCGCGCGGCCGCACCGAGGCCATCGTTGTCATTCTTGGCGGATCGTCCGCGAACATCTGGGACGATTCCCAGAAACTCCTGCACTGGGGACTTGGTCTCTCCTGACCCCGCGCCACGCCCCCATGCGCTCTCCCGAAGACGAGCTGAGCGCGCTTGCGGGGCAGTCCCTCCTCCGGCGACTCCGGCACCACGATTCCGCTCAGGGCACCCGGGTCCTTGTCGACGGACGGGAATTCCTCAATTTCTCGTCCAACGACTATCTTGGACTGGCCGGCGATCCGGAGATCGCCCGCATCATGGGCGAGGCGGCGGAAAGATACGGCGCGGGCAGCGGCGCCTCGCGTCTCATCTGTGGCGGTCAAACCCCGCACTTTGCTCTCGAGGAGACCCTTGCGGAATTCATGGGATCCGAGGCTGCCCTCTCCTTCGCCACCGGTTATAGCGCCGCCCTCGGCACTGTCGGGGCGCTTTGCGCCAAGGGCGACGTCATCATCGCCGACAAGCTCTGCCACGCCTCGCTCGTCGATTCCGCCCGCTTGAGCGGAGCGACTTTGCGTGTCTTTCCCCACAACCATCTCGGCAAACTTGAACGCCTCCTCGCCGGAGCCGCGGATTCGACGGGAAAGAACGGGCGCGTCCTCGTCGCGACCGAGTCCGTCTTCAGCATGGACGGCGACCGGGCCCGTCTTGGCGAAATCATCGAGGCGAAGGACAGATACGGTGCCCTCCTCCTCCTCGACGAGGCCCACGCCTTCGGCATCATCGGGAACAAGGGACAAGGGTTCGCCGACGCGGCGAACCTCGCCCACCGCGTCGACATTCGCATGGGCACGCTCGGCAAGGCGGCGGGAGCAGCCGGTGGCTTCGTTGCCTCCCGCCGGGCTCTCATCGATCTCATCCTCAACAAGGGCCGCAGCTTCATCTACTCCACGGCCCCGCCTCCCGCCCAGGCTGCCGCCGCACGCAGGGGTGTCGAAATCCTCGCGTCCGAACGCGGCGACCGCCTCCGCACGAGCCTCTGGGAGAACATTCGTCATTTCGCCGGAGTCGCCGCGCTTCCCGAAATCCCTTCCAGCGCCATCATCCCGATCCTCCTCGGTTCCGAGACCGCAGCCCTCGACGCCGACACGCACCTCCGCGAGGCCGGTCTCCTCGTTCCCGCCATCCGCTACCCCACCGTTGCCCGCAACAGCGCCCGCTTGCGGATCACCCTCTCCGCGGCCCATACCTCCGCCGAAATCGAGCGCCTGGGTCGGGCGCTTGCAGGGAAAGCAAAAGTGGAATAGAGCCGTGCCATCGAGATTCCGCCCTCCCGCCGCACCAGGCGACAACTCCCGCCGACCAAGGATGCCCTACGATTTCCCTCGCTTCGCCTTCCTCTCCGCCACCACATAGCGGCTTGCCCTTCGCGGCCGCAATTTCCGCAGTCCCCGCAACACCATCTGCTTCAAATGCGCCGGCACGAGCGCGACATCACTCCAAACAAGGTCCAGATCAAAGCGCACCGCCCCGAAAGCGGCCAGGCACCGCAAAAGCGCGCGCGCCGTCACTTCCTTCGCGAAATTCGCCGCCGCGTGTTCCCGCCCCGCCCTTCCCATACGCGCCCGTGATTCCTCGTCACAGAGCAGTCGTGACAAAGCCTCCGCGAAAGCTTCCGGATCCCTCTCCTCCACCAGCAATCCCGTTTCCCCGTCGACAACCATCTCGGGCACACCCGCCAAACGCGTCGAGACACACGGCCGCGAGGCCGCCATCGCCTCCATGAGAACCGTGGGAAGATTATCCTTCCCTCCCGACTTCTCGGTCACGCAGGCCAGCGCGAAAACGCTCGTATTTCCCAGCAAATCAATGATCTCGGGCTGACTCTTCGGTCCCGCCAATTCCACCACGCCTTCCAGATCAAGCCGCGCGACCCGCGCGAGAAGTTCCGCCTCCATCGGCCCGTCGCCGACGATCACACAGCGGAATGCCGGCACCGGCGGCACCCGATCGCGAAGACACGCGCAGGCATCGATCAGATCATCGAATCCCTTTTTCTCGATCAGCCGCCCGATACTCAGGATTATTTGCGGATCACGCGCCGGAAGGGCATTCCCCGCGTCCCTGAAGGGCGCGAGATCGAGCCCGTTGTATACGCGCCGGATCTTCCAGCCCGCCCACGGGAACCGACTTCGCAGATCCTTCGCCGTAAACTCGCTTACCGTCACCACCAAGGCCGCCTCGCGCATCAACGCGTCGAGATCGATCTCGAAACCGCTCGGCTCGAAAATGTCGTTCGCATGTCCAGTAAAACTGAAGCTAATCCCGAAGAAGCGCTTCATCCACCAGCACGTCCGCGCGCCCACGCCCGCGAAGTGCGAATGCGCGTGCCGCACTCCGGCCTCGCGCATTTTCATCCCGATATAGATCGCCTCGTAGAGCCGCGACTTGTCCGCGCCACCGCCCCAACGACGCAAGGTCAGGACGGCTTCCTGCGGCAGCGCGTTCGCCTGTTTCCATTCCTCTACCTGTGACCGCAGCTTCTTCGCTTCCGGAAGCACGCTTACCCGTTCGACCAGCGATTTCGGGAAATGATCCTCCAACGGTTCGTCCCCGGTATCACGGATCGAGAAGAGCATCGGGCACACATGCTGGCGCTCGAGTTCCATCACCTCCCGAACACAGAACGTCTGAGTGAAAGTCGGGAAACGCTCGAAGACGTAGGCGAAATGATAACCGCCCTTCCGCGGGGACGCCCCGGCCTTTCCCCCCGTTTTTCTGACCGCTTGTTTCTTCTTCACCGTCGCAGCCGATAGGGTGTGCCGCAGAACATGCAGGTGAATTTCGCTCGCGTCGCCACATCGAGCATCATCGTCTGCCGGTGGCTCAAGGGCCCTAGTTTCCGCGATTCCTGATGCATCCGGCACTTCTTCTTCTGGAGAATGTGTCCATGGCAAAGTGGACAGGTGATCCTTCTCGCGATGATGAAACGGATCACCCGGAGAATCATCCAGCCGCCAAGGAAAACCGCCGCAAACTTCGCGTAATCGCCGGCATGATCTCGCCCCACCGCAAGCATCAGCACGAACGAAACCAACAGCCCGACGAGGAGCACCCCGCTCACGAGCCAGAGGAAGGTGGCGAGGAGCAGGACAAGACTGTATTTGTAATGGCGGGCAGCGACAGGCACTTCCGGTTTCTAGTCTCTTCGTTCGCAGAAATCAACCCCACTGAATCATTCCGAACTAACGCTGATAAATCGGCAGGAAGTTATGGTGAATCGAGAGACTGAGAAGCGCGAGGGAAGTCGAGTAGACGGGACCACTGCTCTTCTCCTGATTGTCTCGGCTCGCCGTCCGCCATGATCCGTCCTTGCCCTGGCTCCGAAGCATGATCTCGCTGGTCAGGCGCTTCGCGGTGCTGGCATACTCACCGCCGCGCTGAGCCATTCCCTGGGCATAATAGTAGGTGCCGTAATAAAACCATTCGTCCGTCCGGCGCGGTTCCTGTTTCAGGAGGAAATCGGCGGAACGAAGCACCTCCTCGGCATCGTAACGGCCGCACACCTGCATCGATAGGAGCCCCTCCGCGACGGTGGAGTACGTCGGGCCCTGACCCACAACGTAGCCGAAACCACCCTGGTCCTTGCGGAAACACCGCTCCACGTACGCGACCGCGTCCCCGACCGCACGGGCGGGCACCGCAAGCCCGCTGTTCTTCGCGGAGCGCAACGCCATCACTTGCCAGACCGTGACGGAGAGATCGGAATCACTGCTGTGCGGCTCGTAGCGCCAGCCTCCCTTGTTGCTCGAGTCCTTGTTGATCCGCTGTGATTTCACGATCAGCCCGATCGCCCGCTGGCATTTCTCGCGGAGACGACGATCCATGTCGTCGTCGACTCCCATGCCCACCATTTCCGCGAGCATGAGCGTGACGATCCCGTGCCCGTACATCCGCGAGCCATCGATTTGGCCGAAATACCCTTCCTCGTTCTGATGCCGGTCGCGGAGCACGAAATCGAGGGCCATGCGCATCGCCCTCCCCTCGCTCGTCGGATCGCCCGGCTGGTGCCCCACGGAAGCGAGGCCCATGATCGCGAGCGCTGTCATGGCAACACCGTTCCTCGGTGGATTCCCTTCCTCGTGCTTCGCGAAACGTTTCTGCCCTTCCAAATCCTGGATGCAGCCGGACGCCCACTGCTGGCTGAGCAGGTAGCCGACCGCGCGCTGGCAAGCAGCCTCAACCGCTTCCTGGCCAAAGCCGTCGTCCCCCGACTCCTCGCCTTCGGCAGCGCGGAGATTCCCTCCGAAGAAAAGGGAGACTGCAAGGCATCCGACGGGAAAGAGGGACGGAAATAGGATGTGACGTGACATTACTGCTGGGATTTGCGGCCCGCCTTCTCAGCGATGGCCTTGTAGTAGTTTTCGATCGCAGAGCGGTACTCAGGTGACATATCCTGCCGCTGGCCTTCAAGAAGATCCTTCGCCACCTTCGAGGGCAATTTGCTCCAGTCCGCAGGGGCGGGAGCCTTCCCCTGCGCGCCTTCCGGAGCGGCAACCAGCTTCCGTGGCACCTCGGCGACCCCGACCTGCGATCCCTTACTCTGCTGGCTTGCCTCCGAAGTGCTCGATGCAGTCATCGGCTGGCCTGGCTGCGATGACGGACTACCCGGCGTCATCCCCTGCGAGCGGGCCATCGCCATCGCCTGCGCCTGCGCCCGCGCGGCCGAGGCGAGAGCCGCCTGCGCCTGACTCTGCCCCTGGGACGACTCCGGCGCACCTCGAGCCGCAGGAGCCGACGGCGAGGAAGGGCCGGGCCCCTTCTCGCCCGGAGGCGCGGCGGCAGGGGAACCCTGGCTTTCCCCCTGCGGCGACGGCCCCGCCCCCTGCGACAGTTCCGACGAAGCGGGAGTCCGCCCGGAGGGAAGGGCGCCGGAAGCGAGCGCCTGGTCGAGCGAATCAAGCGCCTCGGCGAGGAAGCCCGCCTGCTCGATGTTCGTAGGATCGAAGGGCCCGATCATTCCGTCCTGGTCGGGATCCAAGGACGGCGCCGGGGAACCCTCTACACTCTGGGGTGAACCCGATGCCTTTTGCGGTGGGGAAGGCTCGCTTGGAGCCTTTCCGCTCCCTTGTCCGGACGAAGAGGGCTCGCCGGCCAGCGCCGCCGCTTCCTGCGCCCTCGCCCGGATCGCGCTCTCAGCCGCGCCGACTTTCTCGGAAGCCGCCGCCTGCGACTGGTTCGCGGCGAGCGCCTGGGCGGCCTCGGCGGCCTGCTCTTCCGCGACCGCTTCCGTCTGCTGGCCCGTTTCGGACAAGGCCTCGCCAAGCGCCTCATTGCCGAGACGCTCCTCGTGGCGTCCAGCCCGCGAGAGTTCCTCACCGGCCTGCGCCACCTGTTCGCCGATCTGCCCCTGCTGGTGCGCCGCGTCCTCCATCCGACCCTGTTCACCGGGCATTTGCCCGTGGTCACCCATTGCCTGCTCGAGGGCATCGCCCAGCTGGGACTGGCTCGCAGCGGCCTGCTCCAGCGATTCCGCCGCGCTCTCAACGACGCTCCGGGCGATGTCGCCGAGGGACTCCTGCATCGGCTGATTGCGTTGTAGTTCCTGCTCAAGCGCAGCCAGCGCTTCCTGCGGATTCACCGCCGTCTCGTCGAGCAAATCCGCCAGTTCCGAAGCCTGCTCGTAGGCCTGGTCGAGCGCCTCCGCGACCCCCGTTCGCTCTTCGCTGCCGCGCAAGGCCATACGCGCTTCTTCCGCTCCCTCGCCGCCCTGGTCAAGGGACTCCAATTGATCCGCCAATTCGCCCAGCGATTCGGCCAGCCCGCGCTGCTGCCCGGCGGCCGACTGCAGGGCGCCGGCCTGTTCACTCGCACTGGCGGCTGCGGCAGCCTCGGCCAGTTTCGCGGACGTCGAAACCGCTTCGGGAAGCACCTCATTCAGTTGCGCGATGGCATCGTCGGCATCGCGGGCCCGCTCGCGGGATTCGCTGCTCAGCAGATCCTCGATGCCAGCTTCCGCAGCAAGGGCCCCCGCGATCTCCTCCATTCGCTCGCCTGTCTCCTCGCTCTGCCCGAGTATTTCCGCCGCTTGGGCGGCGACCTCCTCCGACGTCCTCCGAGCATCCGATTCCTCGGCGTTCGCCCCTTCACCCGCCGCGTTTTCCGCCGTCTCGGCCAGATCCGCCGAATGTTCCGCCTGCGCCTGCACTTCCCGGGCCAGGGCGCGCAGCTGCTCCGGAACCGTCGGCGCCATATTCTCCAGCGCCGCGCGGGCGGCGGCGACCTGAGGTTCGATCTGTTCGGAAATTCCTTCCAACTGCTCCTGAAGGGCCGACGCCTGCTGTTGCATCGACTGCGGCTGGCGATTCTCGTCCCCCCGCAATTCCGCCTGCTCTCGCTCACGCAGTTCGTCGTTCAACTGATTCGCTTCCTGCGAATTCGCCGCCTGCCCCGCGCGCTGCACCGCCTCTTTCGCCCCCTCGACCTGCTCCAACGCTTTCGGCAACGCACGCATCTCGGCCAATGCGGCCTGGCCCGCCTCGGCATTCTCACGCCTTGCCGCGGCGGAACCCGATTCTCCCTGCCGCCACTCCCGCACGGACTCGGCCAGTTCCTCTGTCGTCGCCCCGACGTCGACGGCCTCGACCGCGTCCTTCAATGCCTTTGCCGTGGCGGCCAGTTCCTTCGCCACTTCAGGGCTCGTGGCCTCATCGACCTTCGCGGCAAGGGCATCCGCCGCCTGGGCTGCATTCTCAAGATCCGCAGACCACTGCCGTTTGGGATTCGGACCTCCCTGTTCGTAATCGGCCAGATCGCGGAGTTGATCCGCCGTCGCCTCCAGGCCCGCGACCAACGCTTCCTCCATCCCGGCGGCTTCTTCGGCCAGCCGGGAAGCCTGCTCGGGATTCCTCTCGTTCGCGATCTGCTCCTGCTTCCTGACCAACTCGTTCGCGACGCCTTCCAGATCCGCCAGCTCGCGCGTCGGACCGGGCTGGTTCCGCATCATCTCCTCCCGCGCCTGATCCGCGCGGCTCGCCAACCCCTTCCGCAGGTTATCCATCTGGCGTGCGCCTTCCTCAGCCCGGTTCTTCAATTCATCGGCCTGCTGCCGAAGCTGGTTCCGGTCCGGCACCTCCGCCGCCAACGCCTGCTCGAGTTCCTCGCGTTCACGCTTCAACTGTTCGGCCATCTGGCGCGCGGTGGTCTGTTCGCCCCCGTCGGCCACCTCGGCCAATTCCAGGAGGGCTTCTTCAAGTTCCCGCGTCTGCGTTCCCGCGATCTCCTGCTGCGCCTTCACCGCTTCGAGTGCTTCGGCCGATTCCCGCTGATTCTGTGCCCGCTCGCTCGCCTCGGCCACTTCACGCTGGCGCTCGGCCACACGGTCGCTGTCGTTTTCCAGCACCTCCGCCAGGTCCTCCGCCGCCAGCGCCCGCTCCATGGTCGCGATCCGGGCCGCCTCGCTGTGGGCCTCCCACGCCTCACTCTCCGCGATATCATCCCCGCGCCCCCATTCCGCCTTCGGCTTCGTCGCCCAATCCGCAATCCGCTCCGCCAGGGGATCCAGCTTCTGGTTCCGCACAGCGGCGATCACGGCGGCGGCGGCCCGCAATTCGCGTTCTTCCGCCCTTCCGGGGGCGTCCGCTCGCAAGGCATCCAGTTCTTCCCAGACCCGCTCGGCCTGATGCCGGGCCTCGGCCACCGCCGCCTGGGCACGCGCGATCTTCTGCTGTTCCTCGACGCCGAGTTCCGGCTGCCCGCTTTCCTTCGCCGCCTTCTTCGCTTCTCCCACGGCTTGACCCATCTCCCCGAGCTGCCTCCGCAATGCATCCGTCTGCTTCGCGAAAGCCTTTTCCTTTTCCGCCCATTCACGTTCTTCGGTATCGGTATCTTCCGATGTGACCGCTAGGCGAACGATCGTCGATTCACCACGGTTTCCTTTCGTATCCTCCGCGATCAAGCGGGTGAAAAGCGTGTCGCCCGCCTTGATCGGCAGGCCACGAAGGTTCCATTCACCCGCGATCTCAGCACTCGGCCCCATCGCTTCGGCGAGCAAGCGTTCCTGCCATTCGTCCTGACCGATCCGCCACGCCTGGAAAATACGGGCGAGCCCCACGTCGTCGCTCGCGCTCCCCGTCACCGGAAGGGTCGCGTTCACCGCCACCTCGCGGTTCGTCACCGGAGCGGTCATCCGCACCGCCGGCACAAGGTCGGGCACGGCACGTAACTCGTAGTCGGGGCTGAACTTGTTCGTGAAACCGCTTGCGGCGGCTTTCAGTTCCACCCGATAACTCTGGAACTGGTTGTCCAGTAGGATGCTTCCACGGAGAAGTCCATCTCCGGAAGCCTCAAGCAAAACGACCTTGTCCTCGATCTGGCGGCTCGAGCTCGCCAGCAACAATTCCGCCTTCTCGATCTTCTGGTTCACCTTCAGCTCAAGATCAACTTTTGATCCCTCGAGTGCCGATAGATCCCCGTGATCCTCCCGGGCCGTGACGTCAGGGATCCCGGAGTATTCCGGATAATGATAGACTTTCGCGAACTCCAGTATCTCGGGACGCGGACGCGATTCCAAGGTGTGGAACCGGGTGATGGTTCCCTTCGCCCGCACCCGGTAGCGCACGTCGAACCGGTTCACACTGATCGCCCCCGCGTATCTTCCACCTTCGCGCCGGGTTAGTTTGATCTTCTCCTCCTCACCATCCGACCCGCTCGTTTCAAGGATCACCTTGTCTACCCTTCCTCCCTCCACGCTTACCAGCAGATCCACCGTGTCTCCCGACGCGACGATCCGATCCGCCGGCGACGGCTCGAGGAAGGTCACGATAATGTCGGAGGGGCGCTCTAGATTCGCGCCCGGTAACAGCGCGCGACCAAGAAGCTTTGGGAAATGCAGCCCCGGAATCAGCAGGAGGACAATCAACAGAATGACCGCCGCCATGGCTCCCCGCAGCCAGGGGGCGACCAGCTTCTGCGGGAGCAGGGCATTCACCTCCACCTCCTTGATTCGGCGCGCCACGTCCCTTTGTACTAGGGCGCGGAACTGCTCGGAATCCCAGCGGTTTCCTTCGGCATTCTTCTGCTCGCCCAACTCGACGGCCGCGATCAGGTCTTCCCGCAGAGAAGGGTCGGCATGCTCGATCATCCGTGCCAACTCACGGAATCCCGTCCGGTGCACCATGAATCGCATACACGTCTGCCACAGCACCAGAAGCACCGCTCCATACCCGATGCCGCTCAGCGTCCAGCGCACGGCATCCGGCAGGATTACCAGGCGATCGAACAGGGCGAGGACGGACATGATCACGATGAGACTCCCGAGAAAGGCGCACAGCCCCCGCTCGAGAATCAAACGCCGGCGACGCTCGGCGAACGCCTGAAGCTTGTCGACAGTCCTGGGATCAACGGTAACACTCATGGGATTGATAACTTAAATCAGAATACTTCTAAACATACCCACTGCGCTTTCGGATGATCCATTCAGCGGTGAGGAGGGCAATCAGGGGGACAAACCACCAGTAACTCGACCAAAGGATCGTCTGGGACGAGATCACCTTCTTGCGGTCAATGGACTCAAGCAGACCGGCGAGATTCCGTGCCTCCTCTTCATGGAAAAACTGCCCTCCCGCATTCCGGGCCACATCTCCGAGCAATTCCACGTTCAGCGAAAGGTTGTCGAGTTCCTGCTGGCTCGTGTTACGCACCACAAATTGCGTGCGCTCTGGAAACTCGCGCGGTTTCCCCAGAAAGGCCTTCTCCCGCACCCCGACCTCATACTCGCCCGGAACCAGTTCACCCGTGCGCCCACGGAATATCCCGCCCTCGTTCGGATCCGGCTCCAGTCCGATTTCGGCGATAACGTCTAGTCCCTTGTAAACGACGGCCACGAAATCCCCCTCCTCCACAGGCTGTCCCCCCTCGTCCCGAACCCGCACCCGGAGATCCGCCCGCTTGCCCGGATCATACACCAGGCTGTCGGCGGCCAGACTAAGATATTTCCCTTCGATCGCAAAGGGACGCTCACTGACCCAATTCGTCAGCTGCACCCAGAATTTCTGGTGATAGCGGTCGCCGACGTGATAGCGCCAGCGCCAGGCTTCATCGAATCCGCAATAGAACACGCGGCCCGCGCCGTAGCGTCGGGTAACCAGCGCGGGATAACTCCGTGTGCCATCGATGACCCCGCGGGCCAACACTTCGCTGCCTGGAAGTTCGCGCACCGGGGCCACCCAATGCGGCGCGGGAAGCCGCTCCCAGATTTCCTCGTTCTCCAGCGAGGCCGTGACAAAGCGGAGCGCGTCGACCTGCGTTCCGGCGGGAGTCAGTTCGATCTTCTCCGGCATGTCCTCTTCGGTTCGTCCCCCTTCCCCGCCCCCTCCATCGATCCATTCCACCGGAATCATCTTTCCCAACAAGGAACCGGCCAACCCACGCAGGTTCTCCCGCTGGCCATCAATGAAGAGGACCCCACCCCCCCGCTTGGAAGCGAAGTCCGAGATCCATTCCATCTCTTCCGCGCGGACGAGGTGCGCCGGCAAGTCTCCAACCACAATCATCGAGTAAGTGAAGAGTTCCTTCTTCGAGGAAGGAAACATTTCCACCCCCTCTCCGCGCGTCCATTCCTTCTTGGTCTCTGTTCCGGCGATCGTTTCCATGAGGGCATTGACGTCCCAGCGTTCGTCGCGCTCGAAAAGCGTTCTCAAGTAGCGGGTCTCCCACCGCGGCCTTCCATCCAGAATCAAAATCTTCCGCGGCTGGGTGACCGCCTGAACATAGAAGGGCTTGGCATTGTTCTCCGTCACCCGCTCCAGCGGCATTAAACCCGCCTCGTTCCCCGCCGCCGGAAGTATCGAGGCTTCGAAATAAAGTGGCACAC